>DCMX01000169.1:0-675 GCA_002321855.1 Fidelibacterota bacterium UBA1611
GGGAACCGCAACAAAAGTTCCCCGCATTTTCGCTTTATCCAATCCGAGCCAAGGAAGACCCATATCCCCTTTTATTCGGCGCATGGCGTCAAGAATGATATCCATTTTCTTGCTTTTTTTACGGACTTCAATAACATCCCCTGGGTTTACTATGTAAGAAGGGACATTGACAACTTTATTATTCACAAGAAAATGTTTATGACTAACCATTTGCCTCCCCGAAGGTCGTGAAGGAGCAAACCCAAGACGGTACACCACATTATCCAAGCGGCTTTCAAGAAGTTGAAGCATATTTGTACCGGTCTCACCTTTCATTTTTTCTGCTTTTTCAAAAGTCAGGCGAAACTGTTTTTCTAAGAGACCATACATAAATTTGATCTTTTGTTTTTCCTGCAATTGGACACCGTAATTGGACAACTTAGAACGTCGGGACTGGCCATGCTGTCCAGGCTTATATGGTTTGCGATTTAGCAACCGGTCGTATTTTGGATTTCCAAAAATATTTTCACCAAATTTCCGCACCAGTTTACCTTTTGGAGTTGTGACTTTTGCCATACGATATACCTAAACCCTTCTTCGCTTTGGAGGACGGCATCCATTATGAGGTAAAGGCGTAACATCTTTAATGCTAGTAATCTGCAGTCCCGCAACGGCCAGGGCACGAATAGCTGACTC
>DCMX01000169.1:1068-1924 GCA_002321855.1 Fidelibacterota bacterium UBA1611
CGCCGCTTTATCAGCAGACATAGTTGCCGCATATGCAGTACTTTTCCGTGATCCTTTAAACCCGGAAGTACCTGCTTTTTCCCACACAATAACATTGCCGTATTTATCTGTAATGGTTACGTGCGTATTGTTAAACGTAGATTTGATGTGTGCAACACCATGAGGCTCCACACTTTTTTTCTTTTTCTTTTTTGATTTATTATCGGCCAATCTTGACTCTCTTTATTAATGGTTAACTCTTGCCCAATCCAATGGTTCGTTTCTTTCCTTTCCTCGTCCGTGCATTGGTCTTTGTCCGCTGTCCATTGGCAGGAAGACCACGGCGATGACGAAGACCTCGATACGTTCCAACATCCTTGAGCCGTTTAATATTCATAGCAACTTCGGACCGCAATTCACCTTCAACCTTGTATCCAAGGTCTGAAATAGCATTCCGCAGCGCAACGACCTGTTCTTCGGTTAAATCTTGAACCCGTACATCCAAGTCTACTTTAGCCTCTTTGCAAAGTTTCTTTGCTGTAGTCAATCCTATGCCATGGATGTAACGCAGTGAATAGGGAACTTTCTTATTTCGAGGTATATCTACACCAACAATACGTGCCATTTCTATTTCCTATCCTTGACGCTGTTTATGTTTTGGGTTTTCACAGATAACAAGCACAACTCCTTTCCTTTTGATCACTTTGCACTTAGCGCAAATTTTCTTTACTGATGGTCGAACTTTCATATTCTATTATTTTTGTCTGTACGTAATACGGCCTCGGGAAAGATCATAGGGCGATATTTCCAGAGTAACTACATCCCCAGGTAAGATTTTTATAAAATGCATCCGCATTTTTCCACTGACATGAGCCAG
>DCMX01000169.1:2312-3549 GCA_002321855.1 Fidelibacterota bacterium UBA1611
GGGAAGTGTTTCCTTGATAACTCCATCAATTGTAATGGGTTGTTCCTTAGCCATTCGATCCCACGCTTAAAATTTTTGGTCCAGAGTCTGTAATAGCAACTGTATGCTCAAAATGTGCTGATGGTTTTCCATCTTTTGTAAGTATGGTCCAACCGTCTTTTCCAGTGTAGACTTCTTTACTGCCCGCATTGATCATCGGTTCAATAGCAATACACATACCCGAACGCAATTGATATCCCTGTTTTGCATTCCCATAATTTGGGATTTGCGGCTCTTCATGCAATTCTGTACCAATGCCGTGTCCTACCAGTTCCCTCACCACAGAAAAACCATTATTTTCTGCATGACATTGAACCGCATTTCCAATATCTCCTACATAATTTCCAGGGACAGCCTGCTCGATTCCTTTTGCAAGTGATTCCCGAGTCACATCCAGTAATTTTTGCTTGTCAACATCAATCATACCCACAGCAAAAGACCGGGCATGGTCACCGTAATAGCCGTCCAGTTCAGCACCACAATCAATCCCAACGATCTGTCCATCTTTTAGGATGTCTTTTCCTGGGATGCCATGTACAACTGCATCATCAATTGAAACACACAAGGTTGCAGGGAAACCCATATACCCTTTAAAAGCAGGCCGTGCGCTCCGGGAACGAATAAACTCTTCTGCCATTTGATCTAAATCAGATACACAGGCTCCGTCAACAACATAAGATTCCAAAAAGATCAATGAGTCTGCAACAATTTGACAGCTGCGGGCAATTTTATCTATTTCGCGAATGGAACGAGTATGAACCATTACATACGCCTCCTGCCCCGAATTTTACCTTTGGTCAAAAAACCATCATAATGACGCATCATCAGATGAGATTCGATTTGCTGGAGCGTATCCAAAGCTACACCTACAATAATTAACAGACTGGTCCCACCAAAGAATGAGGCTAGGTCATAGTTAATATTCATGGTATTCATCAGGATGTAAGGAAAAATTGCAACAAAGGCCAATGCGATCGATCCAGGAAGTGTCACACGTGTTAAAATATTATCTATATACTCCGCAGTTTTTTTGCCTGGCCTTACACCTGGAATAAAACCCCCTTGCTGCTTCATCGTGGATGATACTTGAACGGGGTCAAAAGCGATGGCAGTGTAAAAATAGGTAAAAAATATGATCATTAATCCAAATACGATCCAGTAAAATGGATGATCAAAAGAAAACCAGTTCATGAGAGAT
>DCMX01000169.1:3863-4442 GCA_002321855.1 Fidelibacterota bacterium UBA1611
CCAGTTCATGAGAGATTGAGAAAAATCACTATCGCCAAGAAATGTTGAAACTGTACTTGGAATAAACATAATTGATTGAGCAAAAATGATGGGCATAACCCCTGCTGTATTGACCCTCATAGGAATATGGGTATTCTGTCCGCCATACACTTTTCGGCCTACAACCCGTTTTGCATATTGGACAGGGATTTTCCGGGTCCCCTGCGTCAACAGGACCACAAAACAGATAATAAGAAACATAATACCCATCAGGATAAATTCTGACAGTAGACCTCTGACACCTTCCTGAACTAGGGTGATCTCACTTAGGATCACGTTGGGAAATGCTGAAATAATACCAACCATGATAATCAGGGAGATTCCATTGCCAATTCCACGTTCTGTTATCCGCTCTCCCAGCCACATGAGAAACAGGGTTCCAGTAACCATACTGATCATTCCGGTAAATGTAAACATCCACCCTGGGTTCATAACAACAGGCTGCCCATTCGCTGTGAGGCTTGGCAGGAAGACCGCCACCACACCGTAGGACTGCATAGAAGCCAAAAGAACTGTACCATAACGGGTAATCTGGGTGAT
>DCMX01000169.1:4816-4980 GCA_002321855.1 Fidelibacterota bacterium UBA1611
TACAGATCCCATCAACTGGATTATGATTGAAGATGAAATGTAGGGCATAATACCAAGAGAAAAGAGTGATGCTTTTTGAAACGCTCCCCCTACAAAGGTATTAAACAGGCCAAAGAGAGAGTTTTGAAGATTGGTAAAAGCACCTGCAAGTGCTTCACCATTAA
>DCMX01000063.1:0-1425 GCA_002321855.1 Fidelibacterota bacterium UBA1611
ATCATCTATATCGGAAAAATCATACCCATTTTTTTCGAAATAGTCTTTAACCTCTTGAGAAATATCCACTTTTCCATCGATCGTCCATAAATAATCTCGCAAGCCTTCCAGCATGGCATCCTGATCACCGCTTAATTCTACAAGCTCATTGCCCCAGGTAGCTTCTGCATCATCCACATCCAGAATATCTGAAGTGGGTAGGTATGGTGCCGGCATTTTGGTGCCGGGCATAATATCCTGAGGTTCCCTTAGCCATTCTACTACCCAATCTGGATTAAGGCGCACCTTTGTCATGGCTAAGTTTGCTGCCCATGTTGATGCGGTCTGTTTTGGAAATTCTGTCCCGTAGAAATGGCAGTTATTACAAGCTCCTAATTCATGGAGTTTTTCCCCAGCATGAAGCTCAGTGCTTTTCTCGTTTACAATATGATCAGCTCTGTAACCGATATTCTCATTATCAATATCTTGAAAATATTTAATGATAGTATCCCACTCCTTATCGTTGATCTGGTGAAAACTTGGCATTCTTACCTGAATATTAGGACGAATGGTTATCGGGTCTTTGAAAAAGCTAAGAAGCCAATTTGGGTTGGCCTTTTTCCCTTCAGTATTCAGGTTCGGTGGACCATACTCAGGAGGCCCGATCTGCTCCACTAATTGGCCACCCCGATCCTCTATAAGATGACAGCCCTGACAATTATACTTTTTTACCAACCGGTGACCTTCTTCGTTATGATCGGGAAGTTTCTTATGCGCTAAAAGATCCTCGCCGACCCCATCTGTATTGAACGCTAAGATCGCTGTAGTTATGGCCTCGATCTCATCTTCAGTAAAATAGAAATTGGGCATCTTCAAGAGATCGAACGGATCACTTTCCTTTCCCCTATCATAAATGCGTGGAGTACGAAGCTTGTTATCGATCCATGCAAAGTTTGTATGCTCAATATCGTGAAATAATCCAAAATCATACTTGTCTATTGTCTTGGAGCCCTGATAAGTAATTTCAGTTCCAATAGGCTTAGCGTCCATGAATCCATCGATATTGTGGCATCCAAAACAACCATAGTGCCTAATACTTTTTTCCCCAACAAAGGTCAATTTTTCTTTTGTTGACATTTTTGATGCTTTTGCAACAGCGAATTTCTCTGGATTCATTTTTCGGAGCCAATCCATGGTGAGTTCATCTAAAACAGCCGGGTCCATCTCTGGTGTTTCTGATTTATCAAAATCATAGATCTTACTATCCAGCAGATAGGCAGTGAGATCTTTGGCCTCTTGATCACTAAGCCGCAAGTTGGGCATACGAGTAGAAGCCATATAATCATGTGGTTGCTTTAGCCAATTAAAGAGCCATTCGGCTGATACTTTTGACCCCATCCCTATCAGGTTCGGTCCCTGCAGCTTGGTCAAGTTAGAAAATGTGTT
>DCMX01000063.1:1813-2023 GCA_002321855.1 Fidelibacterota bacterium UBA1611
TTGGAATATTTTTTCACCATCTACTGGGCTACCAAGGTACCTACTTGTTGTTCTGCCATTATCTAGTGACTTATTGTTGAAAAGATAGTGGGTTATGGAAGCTATCTCACTGACGTTGCGCTTGGACATTGTTTCCGTGGTCTGGTTGTCTTGCTCAAATATGCTTGGCATGCGTGTATTGTGGCGAAAACTCCGTGGGTTCTTGATCCA
>DCMX01000063.1:2412-11122 GCA_002321855.1 Fidelibacterota bacterium UBA1611
CCCGAAGAAGGCCAGTTGCCAGCAACATGGCAACCATTGCAGCCCGATTTATCCACCAAAGTGAGTCCCATGTTCAATTTTTCTGCACCAGCCAGGTCACTCGTATTCATATGGCATTTGAAACAGTTTGCTTCTGTATATTTTTTTGGAAGCATTGGTTGTGGCCAATGGTGGATCTTTTCCCAACCAAATTTTTGTTCCCATTCATGTTTTTGTTCTGGAGAGTTCGGTGCATGTGCGGAAGAAACAAAGGATGTTCCTCGGCTGCGACCTGCATGGCAGGATGTGCAGCCAAAAGATTCTAACGGATGAGGTGATGCGCTTGTGAGATATAGCTCTAGGTCTGGATGCGTGGTAAATGGCTGTTCCACATTAGTGAAATCAGGATCACTGATCCCAAGATGGCAGCTTGTGCAACGGTCTACCACTGGCATAGTGGTGAAGTTGACATCATAATGAATATCTTTTACTACTATTTGATTTACCTTGTAGTATGGGTCCATAAAATCAAGGATCGGGAGATCTCTGACTATATCACCGATCTTATTCAAGAAACTCATTCTTGACCTGTCTAACAATTTTAATTTTCCATCTGCAATGTTCACATCACGAAGTATAAAATCCTGTTCATCCTGAATTTTCTTTAGCTCGTTTTTCAAACCTTTTAATTTTTCTTCATTATCTTCGATCTCTATCTCATAGTTTTCCTTTATTAGCTTCAATTCGTCCAGTTCTTCCAGTGCTTTGTCATAGTCTTCCCTGTGACCCTGCTCATGCGAACTGTCGTGAATATTTTCGCTCTCGACCAAGAACTTGATCTCATCTACTATCGCTTTTTGACCCTGAAAATCCATGTTTGCTTTATAGGATTCTGCCTGGGCATCAGTTAGGGTTTTTTCGATCGATTCAACTTCATTAGAACGAGAAATGTAATTCTCTTTAGCATCAGCAAGTTTTTTCTCGAGCTCTTTTCTGCTTTCTTTTACGGTCTCTAATTCTTTATCCAGATTGTTCTGGGTGATATCGATCTCCAGCTCTCTGAATTTTTTCTGGTAGATCTTAAACTCATCATCATTGTCATCAATAAATACCCAGACCATACAAAATAGAAATATGAGTGATGATATCCCGAACCACTTATTCAGTAGGTTTATGTCCCAGTATCTCTCGTCGTTCTTAAACATTCTCTTTTCTACGGGGTTTAACTATATGTTGAAAAACCATTCCGGGATCGCAACGATATATTTCAGATTAATTGCCCATCGCAGGTACATTTTGATCGGCAATGCAAGCATACCTAAACCAAATATCATCAGGCTTACAAATCTTGTAGGACCATAGGTTTCGTAGGTTTGTTTTAGCTTTGTTTTGACCAGTATCACTGGCAGAACGAACAAATAAATACCCACTGCCATAAAACCTAAGGATTCTCTTACCAAGATATTACTCGGTAAGCCTTTACCTAATAGCTTGACCCAGAATAATTCAGATAGGTTTACATTATTCAAAGCTACGACCTTGTGTGTGTCCCAGTATTCAAAAGGACCGAAAAAGTTCCAGTTAGGCCCTCTGAAAAATGTACCTACAATTATGAGAAATAGCCATAGAACGATCCAGCCATACATAAAGATGAATATCCCAACCCGTCTTTCTTTGAATGTATAGTAACCATCACCTTTCTTGTTTATATCCATATAGGGTATGGCCATTAGTCCCAGTATGATCATTGTTGGAAAAAGGACACCAGCTAACCATGGATCAAAATAGACCAGCATTTCCTGGAGACCCAGAAAATACCATGGAGCCTTAGATGGGTTTGGTGTTGCTGCCGGGTTCGCTGGCTCTTCTATTGGTGCAGCCACAAGTATGGACCAAACGATAAGGAATACCTGAAATAGGATTAGCGCTATGAACTCGATATAGACCAGGTCTGGCCAAACAAGGACCTTATCGTCAGGGTCATTATATTCATTGGGTCTTAATCCTGCATCCAATCGTTCATCATTCTGGTAGGCTTTATACATTCCCAGCCATATAAAGAAGAACATAGAGTATATCAAAAGAACGATCGGGAAATTGTCTGCTTTTGTAAGTGTAACATTGAAGTTCTTATCAAAATATCCTAACACGAAGAAGACCGTGATCAGTAATAACCCGGTTATACCTCCTTGTTTTGTCCATAAACGCCAAAATCCCAGTTTTCGATGGATCTTTTCAAACCAGTCTGTTGGCGGGAAGAAAAATGGGAAGGCAACAGTTAATAATGTAAAACTGACCGTTGGTGCAGAAACGGCGTCGATCGCAGACTTAAGTGCAGCTAAACTCATAAGAATCCCTATGTTTTACAGTGGCCCTGATATTCCACCATCTTTACGAATACGCCAAAAATGGACTGCCATGAATATCATGGCAATAAAAGGGATACCAATACAGTGTAACACATAAAAACGAAGCAGTGTAGCTTCTCCTACGAATCTTCCACCTAAAAGCGCGAAGCGCACATCAGAGCCTACATGGATCAAGTTTATATCACCGATCGCTAAAAGAGCGGCCCCAGGCCCTTCATGACCAAGAAATGGTGTTGCCCTGGCCATGTTCGATCCAACTGTGACAGCCCAGATCGCTAACTGGTCCCAGGGGAGAAGATATCCTGTGAATGATAGGAGAAGGGTCAGTGTCATCAGAAGCACACCCACACCCCAGTTGAATTCCCTTGGTGGTTTATAGGATCCGGTCATGAATACCCTTACCATATGGAGCCAAACGATCAGAACCATGGCATGTGCAGCCCAGCGGTGGAGTTCCCGCATTATACCAAGAGGGACCTGTTCGGCAAGATCAATGATATCGGTGAATGCATATTCTACAGTGGGACGGTAGTAAAACATGAGCAATATCCCAGTGATTGTGAGATTCACAAAAAGGAAAAAAGAGAGACCACCCATACACCATGTATAACCGACCTTGACCGCATGCTTTGGTAATCTCGCTGGATGCAAGTGCAAGAATACACTGCCAAGGATCGCGTGCATACGCTGGCGCCTTGTCCTCGGAACCCCAGACCGGATGATCGACTTCCAGACCTGGGACTCACCCATCCGCTCAAGCAATGATTTCTTATTATCTGATCTTTCCAAGCTCTATACCTTTAGGAATGAGTCTTTATTTTCCCATTCACCTTTTTCCCATTTATAACTTTTTGTTTTATCTACCAGGATCTGTCCATCATCCGACATTCCTATCTTGAACCTTTCAAGTGGTCTTGGAGCGGGGCCTTCAAAATTTATACCTGTTATACGAAATCCGCTTCCATGACAGGGGCACTTGAATTTATTCTCCGTTAGAAGCCAGTTTGGTGTGCACCCAAGGTGTGTGCAGGTGGTCGAGAGAGCAAAAATAGATTCATCATCCCGAACGACCCAAGCATTAAATTTCTTTTTGAATCTGGTATCAACGCTATTCGGTGAGAATTCATCAGGAAAACCGATCTTGAATGTTTGAGGTGGTTCGAACAATACGTTCGGATAGAGAAATCTTATTATCACAGTGAAGAATCCGCCGGTCGCTGCCGCAAAGGTAAGCCAACCTAACGCAAGCCATCTGAAAAACCCACGCCTTTGAATAGGGTCTTGTGATGTGGTAGTACCGACCGCTGCTCGCGGTGCTTGTTTCTCTTCACTCATATTATGATGCTATTGGGTCTTTATATTTTTTTTCTAAGGTTTTAATTGCAGCATCCCGAATACTCAGATCGATATCGGTCTCAGCAAGTGTAATGAGTTTTGGTTTGAATCTCTCATCTATAAGAAGAGATGATATCTTTATGGCCACCATCAAAACCTGTTTTTTCTCGATCTCGTCTACTTCCTTGAACTGGTCAAGGTATTCCCGATCCAGGAGACCCGTAATTATTGGTACCCCGGAATCATTACCCATCTTGGCGAGAGCGACCGCTGCATCCCATCGAATGTTTGGTTCTTCATCTTCTAAAAGATTTGTAAGGTGTGGGATCGATGTTTGATCACCGATCATCCCCAGAGCGATTGTGGCAGCGAGCCGTTCATTATGATATTCTGATGTTATTGTGATATCTTTTAGTTGCGGGACAGCCGCTGAGTAACCGATCATTCCTATGGACTGGATCGCAGCGATCTGAGATTCAAGATTATCATCATTAAGACCATTCAATAAGTGTGAGCCATATGTTGTATCTCTTGTGGCACCCATGGCCATAGCAAGATAGGATCTTACCAATGGATCATCATGTATGGAACGCTCATATGCCGAGATCATCTGATCTTTGAATGAACTACTCATCGGGATGAGATCCGGACTATTCAAGATCTTAGCTAATTCAAAAGCTGATTGCCATCGTTTCGAAGCTGATCCGATTTTCACTTGGTTCAAAAGGTCTTCAGCACTATTCGTCTCAAAAGTAATAAAACGGAATAAAAGGAAGAATACTGCTCCAAAAACTGCTATCATGAATGGAATCAAAAAAAAGGAATAAAAGAGAACATATATCCTGCTGGATTCCTTATCAGAGGTCTTATTGCTATTATCGACATTCATAACATTCTACCAGAAATTCTAAAGACCAAAACTTACAGATATAATAAACCGGACCGCAAAAATAAAAGTCATTTATTTACTGTTTTTTCCCGGTTTTTCAATAGTTCCAATTCACCCGTCAAATATTTCATGAGTTTTTTCAATTTCCTTATTTCTCTTTTCAATCGGAACACTTCACTCATAAATATAAAGGCAAATATTAGAGCAAGGATTGATATCAGTGGGAGAGCGTCCATTCGTATCAGTTTTCATTCTTTCGTTCCTTTTTCAATTCCCAGCCCAACAGTATCGGAAAGAAAAAAAGGATTATTATCCCTATGATTAGTAGTCCAACAGCCCATTCCAAATGTTCCATGAGCCAGGAAAAAGTAAACCATTCGAAGTTCATGGTTCATAGTACCCAGGTCACTAAAGTAATATATAGAATGAGCAAGATCGTACATGCGATCATTGAAACCAGTTGGGTAACAGTGATCCCTGATAATTTCTTGTCTGACATAGTCAATTATTCTTGGCTCGTTTTGCTTTTATAATCGCAGCCTTGATCTTTCCTCGCAATACCCTGCTATCCAGAGCATTGATCTCTTCCATATCACCAGCCAAACCTTTGGCTACAAGGCGGTCCATAAGCTTTTCCTCGGTTTCTTCTGAAGCAGCAGAAACAGCTCCTGATACTTTTATGGGAAGCTCGGGCATTTCCGGTCGTTCTTCTGAGCCACGATTGATCTTCAAAATCAGCGCTTTTGCCTTACCACGGGTGACCTTATCTGTTATTGCATTGAGAGGATCCTTATCACCATCCAGAGCTTTATTAACAACAAATGCAATAAGCTTTTCACCGCTTAAATTGATATCATTACTGTCCTGTACTGACGCTGCTCCTTCTTTAGGTTTTTCTGGCATTGGCGGTGACTCTCCAGTACGTTTGGCACGAAATAATGCAGCTTTTGCCTTGCCACGGGTAGGTTTATCAGAAATAGAATTGATAATATCCATGTCCCCTTTCAGGCCCATATTAGTAGCGTAATTGATGTAATCTTCACGCGAAGAAAACCCGCCCCATTGTGAACCTGTTCCGCTATCTGTACTTGAATCACCTTTGCCTTGGTCCAGGTCGATCTCAGGTGTGATTCTGGATAGGGTTTGTAAGATCTTTGATTTACGGTCATTCCAGTTGTACAGGGATAATAGAGAAAAGACTCCCTTAGAGGTTCTACTACATGTGACCCAAACACCTTTCTTAGATTCTTCGATCTTGAATGATATATATTCTTTATAAAGTGGTGTGGTCCTGAATTCAAATCCAAATTCTTTCTCATGCTCAGTGGTCATGACCCTGCACTTGAAATAAGGTGCTAAGGAAGCAGGCCGAATTTTAAAGAATGCCCCTGGTTCTGTAATAAACCTATCAAAGGAGAACTGATGGACATAGCGGTCCGAACTGAGAATTGGTAGTGCCCGCTGGATCCCTACGAACCATATATTATATGTATCCAGATCTGTGATCATTTTCCACATGATCTCTTTGGTCGTGGAAAAATGTTGTCTGATCTCACTTTGTGCCGTGAACGGTCGCCAGGAGGACCACTTATCCCCGATACCAGCAAAAGGTATTTCTGGGCTCTTTAATTTGACCTGCGGATATTCCACTCCCTCAAAAATGATTTCGTGTGATGTGTAATGATGGATCTTTCCGTTAATCAATTCCACTTCGTATTTCGTAGGAAAATAGAATATCCTCTTTAATTCACCTTCTTCCCCTGTGGTCTTGATAGTACAGGCAGTTCCTGGCTCGATCTGATTTAAGGCTTTTGACATTGTTTACTGTGATTCCGGTTAACTAATGGTATTCTACCTGAAAAACTCGGGTCGAAAATTAATATCGTCACCACGGATAATCCGATAAAAGTATTGAGCTTTGTTAGAATGTGATGCCATAATTTCAGCGGCTTTTTATGAGATATTTTTTTCGATTTTCTCTTACTACTTTGTTTATGACCTATCTTCTTATTTTCATTGGTGGGTTGGTTCGCGTAGCCGGTGCCGGTATGGGTTGCCCTGATTGGCCAAAGTGTTTTGGCAGATGGATCCCACCGATCAGTATCGAGCAATTACCAACACACATTGATCCTGCCCAATTCAATTTTATATTAGCATGGATAGAATATTGCAATCGATTATTTGGTGTTTTCATTGGACTCATGATCACTATCACTTGTTTTCTGGCGATACGTTATCATAGAAAAGAACCAAAAATAATGATTCCAACGATTGGAGCGTTCATTCTAACACTTATAGAAGGTTGGCTTGGTGGAGTGCTGGTCGATACGGTATTAAATCCTTTAACGATCACGCTCCATTTACTATTAGCTCTATGTATTGTGGTTCTTCTTATCTATGCTGTGATGCAGGCTTATTATTTGGATCATAAAGAGGCTGAACACTCAAGCAAATATTCTGGTACCCTGAAGTGGCCTATAATGGGTACAGGTCTTATCATTTTCATTGAGATCATTATCGGTACTGAGATCCGTGGTGGACTGGAAATTATACGTAAGGAAAACCCTTTGGTGGATAGCACCTTTCTTTTAAATATGCTCGGACCATTTAAATATCTGCATACTATCCTGGGTGCTTCACTAATTGGCATAGGATATTATTTAAGAAAAAAACTGATTATAGAGAGCTCTAATCCTTCAAGACTGATGTCCATCTCTACAAATACTATGTTAGTAATTATTATTAGTCAAATAATCTTAGGAGAATCATTGGTGTTTCTTGATGTTAAACCCTTAATTCAGTTATTTCATATGTGGTTCGCATCTCTATTACTGGGCATTAGTGTGGTTCAATATATGGTTTGGGAAAGGTCTCGTTTAAACTGATGAGGAACATTCATACGATATCCCTGGTTGTGGTCTTCATCCTATTATTAGCAATGGGAGCCACTTGGGTAATAAAAAAGGCCGAACAAGCCAATCATTTGCTCCCACCTGTTATAAGATCCTTGCCCTACTTTCAGTTCAATACACATGATGGTGAGTCCTTTACGGTCAATGATCTTAAAGATAAGATCACCGTGCTGGATTTCATGTTTACAAGCTGTACTGGGCCGTGCCCGATCATGGCATCCAACATGAGGGATCTTTATAATAAATATAGCTCTATTCCTGATGTTCAGTTCGTTTCGGTAACTGTTGATCCTGATACGGATACAGAAGATGTTCTATCTTCTTATGCGGTTGCGAATGGTGTGAATGATGAACGCTGGAAATTCATACGGTCCGATATAGGGTCGATAAAAGAATTAAGCAGAGATGGTTTCATGTTATTTTCCGATGATCTGCCTGTTGGACATTCTGTTAAGTTCGTTCTTATAGATTCTAAAGGACAGATACGGAAATATTATGACGGTACGGATGAAGCAAGTATGGCTATCTTGCGGATGCATTTAAATCTATTTTTGAAAGCATTGCACTCTTGAAATGAAGCGTCATCCTGAACCTGCGGCAACAATGTTTCAAGCCTATATTGAGCTTACCAAACCCAAGATCACCTTCATGATCCTTATATCTACCGCTTTAGGATATTACATTGGTGGAGAAGGAGTCGTTCAGGCCTATCCCTTTATATTGACCCTTTTTGGCACAGCCATTGTTTCGGGTGGTGCTGGAACACTGAACCATTATACTGAGCGGGATCTTGATATATTGATGGAAAGAACACGCTCTCGTCCTATTCCGGCTGGGATCATTGGTGCTAATACTGCCTTGACATTTGGCCTGGTTCAGATCTTATTTGGTCTGACCATTTTATTATTGGCAGCTAACCTGATAACCGCATTTTTAGCCTTGCTCACAGCTTTTCTTTACATTTTCGTTTACACCCCTTTAAAACGGATCACTTGGTTAAATACAACCATTGGTGCTGTTCCGGGAGCATTACCGCCAATGGGAGGCTGGGCTGCTGCAACAGGAAATATTGATCTGGAAGCCTGGATCCTATTTGCTATCCTTTTTTTGTGGCAGCATCCCCATTTTTATGCGATCGCTTTAATGTGTAAGGATGATTATATGAAAGCTGGGTTCAAAATGTTGCCCGTTCTGGAAAATGATGGAAGAAGAACAAATCGCCAGAT
>DCMX01000010.1:0-6589 GCA_002321855.1 Fidelibacterota bacterium UBA1611
AATGAAACCTATGGTGTTCTCAGGTCTTTATCCGGTTGACGCAGATGATTATGACCAGCTAAGGGTTGCTTTGGAAAAACTTAAACTGAATGATGCGTCATTGGATTTTTCACCAGAGACAAGCGAAGCGTTAGGGTTTGGATTTAGATGTGGATTTCTTGGGTTATTGCATATGGAGATAGTACAGGAACGATTGGAGAGAGAATTCGATCTTATGCTTGTGACAACAACTCCAAATGTTATTTATCAACTCATCCGAAAGGATGGAACTATGATAGAAGTTGATACTCCTGCTCAGATGCCTCTCTCTGGAGATGTTGTTGAAATACTTGAACCGATAGTTTCAGCAGAGATCATTTCACCCAAGGATTACATTGGTAGCATCATGACGCTTTGTCAGAAAAAGCGGGGCATATACAAGAACACAAATTATTTTTCACCAGATAAGGCACAGATACATTATGAACTTCCTCTTTCTGAAATCATATTTGATTTTTATGATAAATTAAAATCCTTATCCCGTGGGTATGCATCATTGGATTATGAGTTCAATAGATTTTCTGCGGCAAATCTTAGAAAACTTGATATCCTCATACACGGAGATCCAGTGGATGCACTATCAACAATTTGTCACACGGATGATGCCTATCACAGGGGTATTTCCTTGTGCAGTAAACTAAAGGAATTGATACCTCGTCAGATGTTTGAAGTTGCAATACAGGCCACACTTAATAACAGGATAATTGCAAGAACCACTGTGAAAGCTTTGCGTAAAAACGTAACCGCTAAATGCTATGGTGGTGATATTACTAGAAAACGAAAATTGTGGGAAAAACAGAAAAAGGGAAAGAAAAGGATGAAAATGATCGGTAAAGTTGAGATACCGCAGGAAGCATTATTAGCAGTACTGCAGATCCAAAACGATTAATGTATTATCGATCCTAACAATAAGAAGAATGTCTTACTGGACTCAGTCTAGATCCCCGCTATATTCATTCTTGTTCACAATACCGATCTTTTTTATTTACGAGATAGGGATATTTTTCATTTCTAAGGATGATGTTTGGGTCCTTCGAAATGGGGCCGATGCCCTTATGCGCCAATTATTGGCATCATTTGGTATCTTTGGTCTATATGGAATTGGAGCCATATTTCTTTTCGCATTCATAATTGTATTTATACGACAAAAAAAGCAATGGGATAAAACTGACATCCATTTTGATTATCTTTTGCTGATGACAGCAGAAAGTGCTGTTTGGGCACTATGTTTATATTTTTTACTTTCAAATATTCTTGTTGGTCTTATGAACCCTATTGGAAAGAGTATAATCCAACAGGTGACCCTTGCGATAGGTGCAGGGATCTATGAGGAATTTTTGTTCAGAGTATTGCTTATCTATGGGCTTAACGGTATCCTCGGATTCATCTTTCAATGGTCTGTGAACATTAGACGTTGGGGTGCTATGATAGTGGCTGCTGGTATTTTTTCTGCTTTCCATTTCATCGGTGAATATGGTGACTATTTTTCCTTAGATTTATTTCTTTTACGTTTTTTTGCTGGTTTGGTCCTTGGTATAGTGTATTTTGTTAGGGGTTTTGGTATTACTGCATATGCCCATAGTATTTATGATCTGATAGTTCTAACACAGTTAACGACCAGGTATTGAGTATTTTTTCAATTTTTTATAGATCAATACATTATTATCATCTTACGATGTATCTATTTTTAATAATATCACACCTATTTGGAATGGATAACGGTCGACTATCAATAATTCCCGAATATGATTATAACGGTGTTACAGTATTATTCAGTGGACAACGAGATTCAACAGATATTGGTAGATTACAATCAGTGACTGTTCCTGCCAACACTGACTCAGTATTTTTGATTGTTACTGATGATGATAAAAACATTTATTTTGAACAGTATGACATTATAAGTCGCAATGGCTATGATTGGATCGATTTCCCATCCGAAACAGGGAGATATTCATTCATGATGAAAACAGGACCATTCATTGGATCTGAGAGTCGAAATTTTAACTACGATTTGATATTCTCTTTTTTTGTGAAGAATCTTTTACTAGAGATCCAGCAGCCACTTGGATCACAGAATTTCTTACATTCTGAATCAGAAGCAACAGTTGATTCTGACCAGCATGGTCTACGAAGTTATACCATAGAATTAAGTAATTTTCCTTTGAACAAACCACGAAATATTTGGATAAAGTACGATAATCCAGACTCGTTTACATCACTAACATTATTATCGAAAATGATGTCGGAGACAAATGAAGATGAAAGGAAAGGTCAACCTACAAAAAATATTCTCAGGCACAAGCTTTACATATGGGAACCTTTGCTCGCAATCGCTGTAGTAACTATTATTATTGCAGCAGTTTTGATATTATTAAAAGATAAAAAAAAGACGAATGCTTGTCCAAAATGCTCTCAATTGATTTTCGGAGGTCAAAAGTTTTGTCCTAACTGCGGAAACAAGGTGTGATGTTTCCTGTACTTCTGGAAATCGGTCCGATAAAAATTTATTCATTTGGTTTCATGCTGGTTATAGCATTTTATACATGCTATTTCTTACTGAACTCTGATTTGAAGCGATTCGGATATGATCCTAAACTTGCTTCGGATATGGTCTTTTGGGCTGCGATTGGTGGCATATTTGGTGCAAAAATATATTATCTACTTGAGCATCTATCAGATACATTGATTGATCCTATAGGTATGATATTCAGTGGTTCTGGTTTGGTATTCTTAGGTGGTCTGGTTGGAGGCATGCTTGGTGTGACCATGGTTATTAGAAAGAATGATTTACCGTGGGTAAAATTCAGTGATATAGTTGCACCTCTGTTGATCATTGGATATGCTATCGGACGGATCGGTTGCTTTTTAGTAGGTGATGATTATGGTATCCCTACGAACTTGTCTTGGGGGGTATCATTTGCTAATGGTTTGCCGCCAACGACCACACAATCGTTTTCATATTATTACCCCTGGATTGATGTCTCGGGGATCGAGCCTGGTGTTATTTCGGTTCATCCCACACAGATATATGAGTCATTAGCAGGGTTCGCGATCTTTGCATTTTTATGGAATCGAAGAAAATATGTCAGAGTGGAAGGCAGTTTATTCTTAACCTATTTAGTGCTTGCAGGGGTTGAACGTTTCATGATTGAATTTATAAGGACAAATGATAAATATTTGTTTGGTGTTCTATCCGGTGCACAGGTGATAAGTGTTATCATGATCAGTATTGGCCTCTATTTTTTAATCTATCCTCTATCTAAAAATGATCTCACTTCTAAATAGGACGATTATTCATATTATTTTTTTCTCAAGGTTGTGTGCGCAGATAGATCTCTATGTATCTGAATTCAGATTTTTTCCGGATGAGATCCAAATGTTAGACCTTCAGCCGGATATGGTACAGTGGAGTGTTGCGGGTCGTTTCCTTTTATTAGATAAAATGGCCCAGCAACTAATTGGATTAGGTTTAATGGGTGATGTGCAGATGGTTGGTGGATTCGGTCGTCAGAATTATACATTCGTTGAACCAGTGTGGATGGGGGTAACACCGGGTGGAATTTTAGTAGTTGACCGCCTGGACAATAGAATCATTTCATTGGATTATAGGTTGAACTTCATCCATTCATCGGTGTTAGAGCCTAGAATATTTCCAGAACTTGCTGCCGTTGATCCATGGGGAGAACTCTTTCTTTATTCAAGCCAATACCATAGTATATTTTCTGTGGAACGAGGTGTAATCGATCCAATACCACATATAGATCTTAATACCTATAGCGATATCAGATCCTGTGTACGTGAGATCGCTGTAAATCAGGATGGAACTATAGGTGTTCTGACTTGTGATGATAATGTTCATTTATTTAGCAGGCTAGGACAATATCGTAGATCGATTCCAGCCCTTGTATCAAAAACATACTTCTTGGTCCCACTTCGAAATGATTGGTTTGTTTTCAATCAGGATGGTAATGGTGTTTCAATATTGGATAATGTAAAACTTGAGATTCCCGGGGTCAGCGTTCCAGTAATGGATATTAAAGGTCTGAATCGGTCGATTGCAGTATTATCGAAGGACCATATCCTGATCTTGAATGTACAATATCAATAATCAGGTCTTTACCTGGGTAATTCTTGTAGAGGTTGTTTTTGCCCAGTCTATAACCAGATCTGATTCTTTATTTCTTATCGAAAGTGATTCGGTTTATTATTTAAAATATACCTTTATCCTACCAGAAACATTTAATGCCTATATTGATGATAAAAAGGTCGAGCCAGACAGCTTAGAACCAATAAAAGGAATAGTATTATGGAAAAATCAATTAAATCAACGAACAAAGGTCTCTCTATCATATGAATCACTGAATACTGGATTACCTATCGCAGTCGGGCCAAAATGGAAGTTGCTTCCAGGCTTGGATACGATTGTTCAGAATAAATCCGTTGAGAATATTGAAAATAGAAGATCAATTGAGCAGAATGATGGATCCGATATAATTAGTTCTGGTACCTTTCACCGACAATTAAGTCTATCACCATTTAGTGGGTCTGAATTTTCTGGAGGCATGCGTATTCAGATAAACGGTAAGCTAACCGATGAAATTATGGTCAGTGGTATCCTTAGTGATCAGGATTTACCAATCCAGCCTGAAGGGACCACGAGAAATCTTGAAGACCTTCAGCAAGTATATTTGACTGTTCAACATCCAGAATTTAATGTTAATGCAGGAGACATCGATTTTATTTATAGTCATGATAAGATAATTAATATTAACCGTAGACTCATTGGTCTAAACAATACCTTTAACTATAATACTTGGAGTGGTTCTACTATATATGCTACTACAAAAGGTCGTTATATATCTGTAGAATTCAAAGGGCAGGACAGTAACCAAGGTCCTTATAGTTTGACGTCAGAAAGTAAGAGTCGTGATATAATCGTATTAGCTGGATCCGAAAAGATATGGGTCGATGGAATTAAGATGATAAGGGGAGAGAACTATGATTATATAATAGATTATTCCATGGGTGAGATTACTTTCACACCTAAACAATTAATTCATGATGATACGGATGTATTTGTAGAGTATCAATATATAGATACACATTATTCGAAGAATATTGTTGGTGGAGCATTTGATAGTCATATTTCAATGAATACGAAAATCACAGCCGGTTTCTTTCGTGAACAAGATCAGGTAAATAAAGAACTGTTCGATACTGAAACACTTAATAAACTGATGATTTCCGGTGATAAGCCAATAATACGATCTGGTGTTGTAAGAAATGATATAGGAGAATATCATCTTAAGATTATTGCACCCAATGATTCTATATATGTATATGATCCCGAAAAGAGCTTAACGAATGAAAGATACTTTGTCTCATTCTCTTACAATAGTATAGGAGAATATCAAAGAAAAGTCTCTTCAAATGGAAGGGTCTATTATGAATTTGTTCCGGAGATGGAACGGTCTGAGCACTTTGATCTATATAGTCCATTTAAAACTGTAATTGCCCCATCGGATCATGGCCTGTTATTTGCCAGTAGTGAGTGGTATATGAATGATAATATGGTAATGAAGTTCAGCTTGGCTGGTTCTGATGTGGATGATAATAGTCTTTCTGATAAAGATGATGCCATGAATAGTAGCATGTCATATCGATTGAATTTCACCGCAGATTCTATCCAAACAGGCCTATTCCGTATTGGATTCACTGTAGGAGACCAATATAAACAAGAAAATTTCGAGTCATTTGAATGGGATAAAAGTATTCGACATCGTCGTTTCTGGAATCTGGATACAGTAGCCTCTGGTAAAGAGAGACAAAGAGAATTTTCTTTGAATCTGGATATAGAAGATTTTAGCACAACAAAAATAGAATTAGCGAAATTGAATATTTTTAATAAGGTTCGTAATAGGACGAATCTTATCCATGAATTTTTTCACCCGTTTCTAAGTGGGTCGAGGCTTGAACATTATAGCGTGACATCCTATCGCGGTTTATATAATTTTACCAAAGGGCTGATAAATCTCAATATCGGTACTATCAATCCTTTTGTTAAGTTTGAGATAGAGGACGATCCGAGCTTCAAAAAATATGGAGTATTTGGTGGAGGAATTAATTTTCAAAATAAAACGACAACATGGAATAGCGGTATCCAAATTAGAGATGAATCTTTTACTTATAAGAACAATGCAGTATCACCATTACTACATAATGGAGCTGATATAACAGGGTACTTTGATTATTCTCAAAGGTCAAAAAATGGCTGGCGTAAAAACATCATTATAAAGCATCGATCGAAGACCATAGATGATCAATCATCCAATCTTAACTATTTATTGGGAAGGTTGCATTTATCCTTCAGGATGCCTTTGCATCCAATAATCTGGGAGCTCAAATTGGAATCAGAAGAGACTTTGACTCAACAGCGTTCTGTTGTTTACGATTCTATTGGCGTAGGTATGGGACAGTATCGCTATGATGCCAATTTCAATACTTATGTAAGTGATCCAAATGGACCATTCATCTCATATAGTATACC
>DCMX01000010.1:6970-12136 GCA_002321855.1 Fidelibacterota bacterium UBA1611
TTGATTTTGGTAAGTTGAGTGGTTATCCTGAACTGTTGTTCAGGTCAGAAACAAGATTGGATTTTCGAGGTCGAGTCAGCAGCACAGATGTGATTTTGAACCCTTCCTTGAATGACTCATCAATTGTGGGTTCCCAATGGAGCACTAGAGCAGAACTTGACTGGAAAAGCCAAAATGTATTTCAACATATCCGTTCATGGTCCCAATATTCAAGGGATCTACAAGGTCTTGACCCACGCGGGAATGACCTTAGCAAGAAATTCGAGACTGGATTCGAATTCACAGGTAATCGCTATGGAATAATGCAACTAAGATCTAATAGTTTGTATCGCACATACAAAACTAGGTCAATGTTCTCAAATATGAGAAACCGAAATATTAACGGTTCATGGAACGAGTTACATCTTATTATAAAGTCCAAGAATAATATTGACCTTAACGCTGGTGCCAAATATGGACATGATATAGGCAAATATCAGGAGAAGTCCTTTGATGCTACCAATTATGGTATAGAGTTTATTGGTCAAGTATATATTGGGGGTTCAGGAAGATTGCAATTACAAATGGAATGGAATTCTGTGAATGAGAATCATGGATTGAATATTCTACCACCAGAAGCTCTCAACGGGTTACCCGTTGGAAAGGACAAAAGATTCCAAACAAGGTTCCAATATTTATTTAATCGAAATATTTCTCTCGTATTATCCTTGAATACGATTCATAATCAGAGATATGAGAACTTGTTCAATATTTTAGGGGAATTCCGTGCATTATTTTAGGGGATTCATAATAATTTTCAACTGTGTGTTTTTTATAGAAGGCCAACAGGTTATAAAATTGAATATGTCTGACAGTACAAAGATAAAAGCGGAACTTGATTCTCTCATCAGACATTCACCAGACCTAACTACTGAATACAGATTGCTCTCTTATCAACTGAACCGCAAAAGTGCAACTTATGTGCGGCATTCAGAATACAAACAACTAGATACGATTTTTGTAGTTTCTGATGAGCCCATAAAGAATAGAACATTGATTCAGATCATCTCTCCATTGAGATCAGCTGATATTGGAAACGATATTGACCCCTTACTCGATCAGATAAGGAATCGTTATTATTTTCTAACGAATAGGCCTGAATATCAGTTTGGTCTTCACAAAAGAGATAGGTTGGGATTAATTTTAAATATCAGACCAGAATTCAATAGTCATTTCTCTGGGCTTTTCGGTTTACACCAAACTGTAGATAGATCTTGGAGCATAGTGGGGGAAATGGATCTTCATTTTGAAAATATCTGGGAAACAGCAGGTGAGAGTAATGTATACTGGCAAAGGATAGATTCTACATCACAAAAATTTAAAATCCATATGTATGAACCGCACCCCTTTGGATGGGTGATAGGAACTGACCTAACATATTCCCAAGAGATCTTCAAAGGACTATTTACCGATAGTCAAACCAATGTTGCTGGGCAAATTCCAGGATTTTCTCTTGTTTCAATTTATTTGGGCTATGTATCTGGAGAAATCACTCCTACGGATAAAGGCTTATCGATTGGGTATTTACAGTCGCGATTTCAGGCATTATCAATAGCATTTAAACATGACAGCCATAATCGTAGAATTTTACCAAACCAAGGTTCAAAGCTCAATCTGTGTGCTGATATAGGTGTTCAGGATGATGATGTATACATCCAAGCTGAGTTTGAAGGAGATCATTATTTTTCAATATCTAAGAAATGGAATATTTTTACAGGACTATGGGGGAAAATTATTCGTTTGAATAGTGGTAACATACCTAATAGCAGGCGAGTGAGATTTGGAGGTATCAATGGATTAAGAGGATATGGTGATAAGGAGTTCAGTGCTGATGCAGTATCAATACAGACACTTGAACTTCACTATGTACCGACAATGTATTGGCGTACGGAAATATTTTTAGATATGGCATTGATAAAAGCGTTGGAACATATACCTCTTGGATTAGGATTTGGTTTTTCTCAGGTCAATGATAGTGCGGTCATCAAAGTACAATACGCGGTTCCGAAAGATAATGGTATTTTGGAAGGTAAACTTCATTTATCCTGGGTCTCTCGTTTATAGATATCATGGTTAGACTAATGTAATTTTTACGATGGGGTATGCTACTATATGGCAGTTCTATATTTTATGTTTCATAAGTATTACCATCACAAATTGTGATATAAAGAAAGAAGCCTTAGGGGCTGATAATGAGATTAGAGTCATATGTTCTAGGTATGATGAAGATGCTATTAGGGACTTCTTAACATCAATATTTTCAGACACTATATATACACCAGAGCCAGAGCCTTTAAATAAACTGAGATTTTATAGACCTGAATCATATAATGATCTTAGAAGACAGGCTTATCTTGTAGTAGCTGCGATAGGTCAAGACGTAACCAATCCCGGTGTTCGTTTAATGAAAAAACTATTATCCGAACATGATTTTCAATCTACGCAATCAAATGACCCGGTTCTACTATCTAAGGATCTTTATGCAAAGAATCAACTATTTTTGGTCATTAATGCTCGAGATCAATCTCAGTTATCAGCAACCGTAGAATCAAAGAAAGAATTGATACGTGATCAGTATGAAGAACAATTCATTAATCGGCAAAGTAAATATTTGTTTGACAGTCACCGTCGTGAAGATGTTGAGGAACAATTTACTAACCAATATGGTTGGACAATAAAGGTCCCCTGGGGTTGGGAAGTGATCCGTAATTCACCAGATTCAAATTTTGTTTGGCTTGGACGTGAGCTTCCATTCCAGTGGATCTCAATTCATTGGCAGATAGGAAATATCATTACCGATGAATTAACTATTGGGGACTATGTATGGAATTTCCCAAAGACCTATTATGGTAATATTCGGTTCCATGATCACAAATTTTCTATGGAAAAAATGTATTTTAACAGCTACAGGGCTTGGATGTGCGAGGGTATTTGGGAATTTTCTGATGATAATACTGCCCAGGGTGGCCCATTCCGTTATTATCTATTTTATGATACCAATACGAATAGAACATTTCAAATCAACACTATCTTGTATCATCCTGGGAAGGATAAATCGATTGTATTACGACAAATGGACCTAATTGCCAGGTCTTTCAGAATTTCATCATGATCATGAGTATTTTGTGAAAGAAATAATGATAACAGGTGCCTTTGGACAGGTTGGAAAAGCTCTCTCAAGATTGCTTTCATTTAAATTTAATATAACTAAGACCGATTTAATTATTCCGAAAGCTGAATCGGGTCTCATATTGGATGTAACTAATTTAATGTTATGCAGGGAGGTGATAGATATAGTGAAACCAGACGTGATAGTGAACTTGGCAAGTAAAACGGATGTGGATGCTTGTGAGGCAAACACTGAATTGGCGTTTTCTATCAATGTTGGTGGTGTAAAGAATCTAATGTCCATATTTTCAGGGCCTATCATTCATCTTTCTACTGATTATGTGTTTAACGGAGATAATGGACCATATAGTGAAGATGACGCCACAGATCCCATTAACGTATACGGATTCTCAAAGTTAGCCAGTGAGAAAACTGTATTGAATGGACATAATAATAATCTTGTAATCCGTACAAATGTAGTTTACGATTACTGTGTTGGTACGCAAGCAAGCTTTTTAAATTGGGTTGTGAATTCATTAAGGGAAGGGAAAGAGATCAGTGTTGTTAAGGACCAATGGAATAATCCTACCTGGACGGATTCATTGGCAGTGGTTGTCAAAAGAGCAATTGATAGTGGATTAACTGGCATTGCGCATTGGGGTGATGGAGATTGGATCAGTCGATTTGATTTCGCATTGAAAATTGCCAATATTTTTGAACTAGATAAAAAATTAATTAAACCGATCAATACTGATGAATTGAGGCAAGTAGCTCCAAGACCGTTAAAAGGAGGTTTGAAAACAGATTATGTTCAAAAAGCACTTAACCTGGAACCACCAACGCTTGAAGAGAGTTTGAAGTCTATTAAAGCTCGTTTAGAATCATGACGACCATTGTCATATCGCCAACTTATAATGAATGCAAGAACGTTCAGTCTCTGATAGAACTTATTTTAGGAAAACACCCAGAATTTCATTTGCTTATTGTGGATGATAGTTCACCTGATGGTACTGCAAATAAGGTCAAAGAACTCCAAGCAGATTATCCTAATCTTCATTTAGAAGAAAGGCCGACTAAGGACGGTTTGGGTACAGCCTATATTTATGGTTTTAAATGGGCAATAGAACGTGAATATGACCGAATCGTTCAAATGGATGCTGATCTTTCACATGACCCTAATGATGTACCGCGTTTGGTTAATTTATTGGATGAGCATGACCTAATAGTCGGCAGCCGATATGTTGAGGGTGTGAGTGTGGTCAACTGGCCTATTAGACGATTAATGTTGAGTTATGGTGCTAATTTATATTCACGAGTCATAACCGGTATGCCGATCAAGGATAGCACAGGTGGTTTTAAGGCCTGGCGTCGGGAAGTTTTAGAAGAGTTGGATTTGAACGCAGTACGGTCACAAGGGTATTCATTTCAGATCGAGATGAATTTTCGAACTTGGTGTAAAGGATTTAGGATTAAAGAAGTACCAATAATATTCGTTGATCGTACCATTGGTGAATCAAAAATGTCGAAAAATATTGTTTATGAGGCCATTTTTATGGTGTGGCGCCTGAGGATCTGGAAATATTTCAATAGGCTCTAAACAAAATCCCCATCTATCCTTATAGGCTTTGATCATATATGAAGGTATCCTTCTGTACAGTAAATTTCAATTCATATAGTAATTTATGTAATTGTCTTAAAGTATTACCTGATTCAACGGGAGACATTCCGAGCGAAACTATAATAGTGGATAATGGTTCAAAAGATAGAACCATTTTAATGTTAAAAGATTCTTATCCAGATATTCAAGTAATAGAGAACTTTCGGAACGTCGGTTATACAAAGGCTATAAATATGGCTATGAAAGCATCTAATGGTGATATGGTCATCCTACTTAATCCGGATACGATACCACAGATTGGATCTATAAATAAGATGATCAGATACATGCTATCGAATTCTAAGGCAGGTATATGTGGGCCAAAAGTCCTTAATGTGGATGGTTCATTTCAAAAGTCATGC
>DCMX01000005.1:0-206 GCA_002321855.1 Fidelibacterota bacterium UBA1611
GATATCATGTTCGCTTTTACATGCTACGGTACAAGCATGACACCCGATACACAGCCTGTTATCTATGACAAAACCGTATCCCATTCAATCTTGCGAATAATAGGAAAAATCGAATCTGGAGAATTGAGGCATGTATCATATTACATTCTTCCTATTTCAAATACCAATATGATCAAAGGGATAATTCAGCCTAAACATTGTCACAG
>DCMX01000005.1:605-4047 GCA_002321855.1 Fidelibacterota bacterium UBA1611
ATGTTTTATCTTCGAATTGTCCTCTACGGTCGATTTTTTACGATGTTTAGTGATATTTCTAATAATTGGTCAAGAGTAATGTTCTTTTCTTTACGGTTAGGCTGAAGCATAATGGATACACTAATTAATGATCTAAGAATATTTACAGAACAGAGCTTCCCAGTAACCAAGGTAACTTCTTACTTAAGGTCTTTAGATCTGCAGAAAGAACAATTGGAAAAATATTGTTATTTTAATAGGGATTTCTATACCAGGAACCTGGTGCATAAAGAAAAGGGCTTCGAACTCATGGTCGTTTGCTGGTCCCCGGGACAAAAGGCACCTATACATGGGCATGAAGGTGAAAAATGCTGGGCAAGGATACAAAAGGGTTCTCTACAGGTCTGCAACTACAAAGAAATTTCTTCAGACCCAATGAATCTTGATCTTGTAGAAAGGGTATTGGCAAAAAAGGGTTATTTAGATGGTCCAGCTGATATCCATTCTGTGGAGAATATTTCTAATGATATTGCTGTCAGCCTGCATGTCTATGCCAGGCCATTTGGTAGTTGTGATATTTACGATCTGGAAACCGGAGTTAAGAATCGTATACAGCTTCAATATCACAGCATGTTTGGGAAACTCTGCTGAGTTATAAGCGGGCTACTTTTTCATCACATCGAAACTCCACTATGATCGAAGCGGCGGCATATATACTTATAGGTGGACAAAGCCGTCGCTTTGGTTCTCCGAAATGGAAAGCAAGAATCGGTAATGAAACTGTTCTGAATCGTATATTGGATTCTTGTAAAGAATTCGAAACCCAGCAGTTGGTGGGAAAATATAGGCCATCAAAATACAAGGTGCCGTTTATACAGGACAGGCATAAGATCCAGGCTCCTATTATTGGACTCCATACTGCACTACAGCAATCCAAACATGACTGGAATCTTATCATATCCTGTGATCTGCCCTTGATGACCAACAGTATTATGGACCGATTGTGGAGAAAGAGAGAAACAGGATCAGATGTAATCATTCCAGTGGTCAATGATATGCTACAGACCACATGCGCATTCTACCATAGAAATATCATAGACCTTTGTACAGCAGGAATACAAAATAATATGCTAAGCCTTAATGACCTGGTTCGTGCATCAACTTATATAGAAGTAGATTTCAGTGATCAAACTGATGCTTTTCTGAACATGAATACGAAAGAAGATCTAGTTTCAATAAAGAAGAAACTTTTATGATCGAAGGGGTGGGTCAGCTATGAAACAATCGATTCTACTATCGATCATTTTATCACTGACCTATGGTAGTATTTCTGGAGAAAGCATTTCTAAGAACGCACGCGTGGGGGAAGCGATAAGATTTATTCAGGTTTGGTTGGATGCTCAGCGTGATTATGAAGGTATACCCGGTATCTCTATTGCTATCGTTCATGACCAGGAACTTTTATGGAGCGGAGGGTTCGGATTCTCCGATTCTGTTGAAAGAAATCCTACTACGTCAAGAACAATTCATAGTATATGTTCCATTTCAAAATTGTTCACCAGTATTGCTATCATGCAGCTGCGAGATATGGGGGAACTATCATTAGATGATCCAATAAAAAAACACCTTCCCTGGTTCAATATTGAAAATACCTACCCTGAAAAAGGTGATGTAACAATCAAAGGTATTTTGACCCATTCATCTGGATTGCCCAGAGAATCAGATCACCCATACTGGACAGGTCCGGATTTTACTTTTCCATCAAGCGAAAACATTCAAAATAAACTCGGCAAACAAAAGACACTTTATCCAGCCAACAGGTATTTCCAATATTCTAATCTGGGTCTTACATTGGCAGGAGAAATTATCACTACTATCTCTGGCATGGATTTCGACACATATATCAAGCGTAACATAATTCAGCCATTAAAAATGCGTGATACGCGAACATTCATGCCAAAGAACATGCATGGGAAAAAATTAGCGATAGGTCACAATGCCCGAGATCGCAGTGGGAAACGAACACCTTTAAAACTATTTGACGCAAAAGGCATCGGACCAGCCGCAGGGTTCAGCTCTACCGTTGATGATCTATCAAAATTCGGGTCCTGGCAGTTCCGACTGCTCGAACAGGGGGGCAATGAGATCCTAAACGCTAATACACTGCGTGAGATGCACCGTGTGCACTGGCTAGATGATGATTGGGACCCAGCCTGGGGTCTTGGATTCGCAATATGGAGAAAGAACGAAAAGAAATTCGTAGGTCATGGAGGCAGTTGCCCCGGCTATCGGTCCAGCTTTATTCTACAACCAGACTCAAAGATCGCTGTGGCATTTATGTCAAATGCATCCGGTGTGGATGTTGGTAGCTTCACAGAGATGGCCTACCAAATCATTAACACAGCGATCGATGCGGCACTTGACATGGTAAACATCGAGAAACCATTAGACCCAAGATTTGAAAGATATTTAGGATCCTATCTCGAATTACCATGGTGGGGTGAACTGGCAATTATCGCATGGGAAGGACAACTTGCCGGAATATATCTTCCAGCAAAAGATCCTCTTAAGGATCTGATGAAGCTAAGGCACATTGAAGGCAATACATTCCGCCGTGTCAGAAATAACGGAACCTTAGGTGAAGAGATCATATTTGAGACCGATAATAAAGGCACAGTCAACAAACTATGGCGGCATAGTAATTATGCACCAAAAATCAGGTGAATATGACCATGGACCACACCACTTCATTAAACTGACCTTCCAATCAACATCACGCTATAATAAGGAATCAAATATGGCTTTGGTGAAACTTCCACTCTTTCCTCTCAATATTGTAGTTCTCCCTTTTGAAGAAGTCCCCTTACATATATTTGAACCAAGGTACAAACAGATGGTCAAATATTCTATCGCTCAGGGTAAGCCATTTGGTATCGTATTCAAAGATGACAAGAATATCGATACCCTGGGATGTTCGGTCGAGATCACTAAAGTAATAAAATCATATACATCTGGTGAATATGATATAGTTGTGACCGGGGAAAAACGTTTCAAGATAATGAACAGAACAAAAAAGGAGGGACTATGGATAGGGAATATAGAATTTTTTCCCGATCAAGCGCCAATAGATAGCAACCTGTTCAAAGAAATTCAAGATGAATACCTAAAAGTACTCTTAAAATTTGGAATAGAAGAAAATCTGGAACTTCACTTGAATAAGAAACTATCCTATGAGTTCGTAAAAGGAATCCTATTACCTATCTCGATCAAAAAGAAACTACTGGAGATAGTGAATGAGAAAGATCGTTTATCCTTTATAAAAAATTTATTTAATGAGATACAGTCCCGGTCACCCATCCCACAGAACGGACAGAATATACCAGAAGCATAATAATAATTGCATTCAGTGTAAAATGGTTCACAATAGTAATATTTTTTACAATCATCGTATCACCGCGAACTT
>DCMX01000036.1:0-5004 GCA_002321855.1 Fidelibacterota bacterium UBA1611
TGTGATAGCAGAAATCCCAGAATTCACTACTCTAAAAGCCAAACGGAAAATGACAGTGCAAAGATCTGCTGGAATGGTGGCAGTTTATTATGATGTGCAATTCAACAAACAACATGGTTGGGCCATGGCCATATATTTAGTTGAAGTTTCGGATGATGAACAACCGGGAGATTCTCGAAAAAGAAAATCACCAAAAAATGCTTCAAATAAGAAACTTAGAACCCCACGTTCCAATAAGATGAAACCAAAAATCACAGAGAGAACACAAAACAGTGTACAATCATCACGAAAAACAGACTCTGACCATGGAGAAATGAGGAAAAAGGTCCCAGTCGAAAAAACCCAAAAATCTAATTCAGATGGGGTTGCATCTTTATCAAATGCACACCAATTATTCAGTGTTCAAGTAGGTTCTTTCAAGGATAGTGTTTATGCTCTGGATCTTGTCAATAATATCAGATCATTGGGATTTGACACGCAATTGAATGAATTTTACGGCAACAGCGGTTTGTGGTGGAGAGTACGGATCGGAAAATATAATTCAAGAGGAAAAGCCAATAAAACAGCTAACATCATAAGAAGGGCTTACCCATTAGAGCCCTGGGTTGTATCCATTATAGGTGCTCCCTATCCAGAACAACATCAAGATATTACAGAAGAAGAAACAGGCATAAAAACCGAGTATTACACAATTCAAATAAGTTCTGTTAAAAATAGAAATAATGCAACCCTGCTGGCTGATAGATTGAATAATGCTGGGTATCCATCAATTGTTACTAGTGTAGATGTTAAAGGTGAAATATGGTATCGTGTTCGCCACGGCGAATACAAAATGATCACCGTGGCAAAACGGGTAGCAACCGAACTTGAAAATAAATACAAACTAAGCCCTTGGATCTCAAATATTTATAAATAATCTATCACAAATCGAGATTAAATTGGTTCTTTCCTTATTCAAAGATTAATCTCCACTTAGAACAATAAATATGAAATACGTTTATACTTTTGGAAATGGGCAGGCTGATGGAAGGGCCAACATGAAAGACCTTTTAGGGGGTAAAGGTGCCAATCTTGCAGAAATGAACCATTTGGGGATACCGGTTCCGCCAGGCTTTACAGTTACCACTGAAGTCTGCACATACTATTATAACCATGATTCAAATTTCCCCAGAGAGCTTGAACCTCAGATTGATAAAGCCTTAAAAAGTATCGAGGATATAATGTGTTCTGGTTTCGGGGATACAAAAAATCCTCTATTGGTCTCTGCTCGTTCCGGTGCAAGACAGTCAATGCCTGGAATGATGGAAACTGTATTAAACATTGGACTTACTACTAACACTATTCAAGGACTAATTAAAAAAACAGAGAATCCTCGCTTTGTTTATGACGCATATAGGCGACTTATAAGTATGTATGCCGATGTGGTTATGGAAAAATCCTCTGGTATCGAACCCCCTGATGGTCAAGGCATCCGGCAGAAACTAGAGCATATTCTAAACACATTTAAAGAAAAGAACGGATTAAAGAACGATACAGACCTTACTGCAGAACAGTGGGAATATATTTCAGAATCTTATAAACAAGAGATCAAAAACACCCTGGGAGCAGAATTTCCTGACGATTCTGAAATACAGCTACAGGGAAGTATTGAGGCAGTATTCAGGAGCTGGAATGGTGCAAGGGCTGTCAGCTATCGCAACATTGAAAACATACCGGATAAATGGGGTACAGCAGTAAATATTCAATCTATGGTATTTGGCAACATGGGTAAAAATTCTGCTACAGGTGTAGCTTTCACGAGAAACCCCGCTACAGGAGAGAATCATTTCTATGGTGAATGGTTACCGAATGCTCAGGGAGAAGATGTAGTAGCGGGTCTGCGTACGCCTAATCCTATTAATGAGCAGACAAAGACACCAGAGACACAAGATTTACCTTCTCTAGAGTCATGCATGCCCAGTCTCTACAGTCAACTGTCTAAAATACGCACTAATCTTGAAACGCATTACAACGATATGCAAGATATTGAGTTCACTATTCAAGAAGGAAAATTATGGATGCTTCAGACCCGAGTGGGCAAACGCAATGGTGGTGCTGCCATAAAAATGGCTGTGGATATGGTTAACGAAGATTTGATCGATAAAAACACTGCGATATTGCGTGTTAAACCTGAACAACTGGATGAACTGTTACACCCTGTTATAGATCCAAAAATTGAAAAAGACACGACCATCTTGGGAAAAGGACTGCCGGCAGGGCCTGGTAGTGCAACAGGGCGGTTAGTGTTCACAGCAGATGACGCTGAATCCTGGTATCGCAAAGGTGAAAAAGTAATCTTGTTGCGGGATGAAACATCCCCTGAGGACGTTCACGGTATGCATGTTGCGGAGGCAATTCTGACAGCAAAGGGCGGTATGACATCCCATGCAGCATTGGTTGCCAGGGGGTGGGGAAAATGTTGCATCGTTGGCTGTAGCGATTTGTATATAAATGAATCATTAAAAGAGGTCCAAATTGGTGATACATCTCTAAAGGAAGGTGATTGGATCACCATGAATGGCACTAAAGGAATAATTTATATAGGCCAATTGAACTTAATTCCAGCAGACCCGGGAACACATGAAGAATACAAACAATTAATGGCCTGGGCTGATGAATCCCGCAGGCTGAAGATCAGAACCAATGCAGAGACACCAGATGATGCACGTCAGGCCATTGCGTTTGGGGCTGAAGGCATCGGTCTATGCCGAACAGAGCATATGTTCTTTGATGAAAAACGTATACTGGCCATGCGGAAAATGATTTTAACCGAAAAACGCGAAAAACGAAAGTCAGCAATAATGGAGTTGCTTCCCTACCAAAAACACGATTTTAAAAACATCTTAAGGGTCATGGACGGATTTCCAGTTACCATCCGTTTACTGGACCCTCCTTTACATGAGTTCATGACTCTTACAGAAAATCAAATCCAAGAGCTATCCAATCATGTTAATATAGAGAAATCTCAGGTTGAAAAGCGTATAGCCAATCTTCATGAATTAAACCCTATGTTGGGTCATCGTGGCTGTCGTCTCGGAATCGTTTATCCGGAAATCACAGAAATGCAGACCAGGGCAATTCTGGAAGCGGCGGTAGAATTAATCAAAGAAGGAATAAAGGTGTTCCCCGAAATCATGGTCCCTCTTGTAGGCACTGTAGAAGAATTCGTGAATCAAGAAAAAATAATTCGTGATGTGGGAATCAAAATTCAAGAAGAATCAGGGGTGGGTGTAGATTATCTTGTGGGCACAATGATCGAACTTCCACGAGCTTGCCTAACCGCAGATGCAATAGCCAATCATGCAGAATTCTTTAGCTTCGGTACAAATGACCTTACCCAGACAACCTTTGGTTTCAGCAGAGATGATATTGGTTCATTTTTACCGGATTATCTTGATAATAAAATCCTACCACAGGATCCTTTCCAGAGTATTGATCTGGATGGTGTTGGAAAGCTGATATCATTAGCAGTGAAACATGGACGTAATACGAGGTCAAACATTAAAATCGGAATTTGTGGTGAACATGGTGGTGATCCTGCTTCTATTCAATTTTGCAGGGATAATGGGCTGGATTATGTTAGCTGTTCTCCTTTTCGTGTCCCTATTGCTCGTTTGGCTGCGGCACATGCAGAGCTATAATTAGAAAAGTCCCAAAACGGGACTTTTCTAAAAAGTTGTTTTTATAGCAATAATATCTATTCAATCATATCACCACCACCGAGCATATCCGCTAGATTAAATGCTCCATCCTTTTCCATTTGTTTGGCCTGTGTAACAATTGCTTTACGGGCTTCATCCACTTCACGCTTTGCAACCGCACCCTCTACGGGCTCAAACATTGCTTGCTTTTTTTGTGGAAGATTACTAATAATTCTATCTACTTGTTCTTGTTCGACCCCTTTTACAGCCATGGCAATAGCATCTAATTCAACAGAGTTCATCAAATCACGTAATGTACCATCAGGAAAAACCGCTAAAATATCATCAAAGGTAAGAAAGAACATTTTTACTTCTTTGAAAAGCTCAGGGTCCTCATTCTGTAAGGTTTGCATATAACGCTCGGCTTCGTCCGTCCCCATTTCACCAATAAGATCGGCGATCTCCTTTGCACCACCTCGAGAGAACTCTACCGATTTCGGTAAATAGGACGCTTTTTCTCTTAGTTTCCCTGCAACTTCCACTACTGCTTCTAGCGGAACATCTTGCAGACTACCTAATTCAATCAAAACGGCACCTTTTTGATCTGGCTTCATTCGGTCCAATACCATCATTCGTTTCTCTGCGGGTAACTGCGCCATGGCAATAGCTATGACAGGAACATCTTCATTGGCCAATAGAGCGATAATTTGTTCATCATTTAATTCTGTAAAATATTCAAAAGGCTTAATAGGGCCTTCTTCTTTCTCGGGATCCTGAAACTGTTCGCTCAAAAAGCCAAAATAAAATTCTTCCATGACCCTTCTCTTCACAGAAAAGGACACTGTGCCCATTTCCCGGATCGTGGCTCGAATTTTTCTTACTTCTGTTCTTGTAAGTCCTTTAATCAAAGACATGGCCAAGCTTTCACCCAAGACCGAGAAAAGGATGGCCACTTTATGTAGACCGGATAAACGGTTATAATCAGTAATCATGACTACCCCTATTTTTTCTTTTCTTTATCGACCGCATCTTCACCATCTTCATCCGGCGCCTCTTCCGATGGTGATTCAGGTTCTGGAGGGGCAGGCTGTTCAAGCCATTCTTTTACAATGGTCGTGGTCCGTTCTGGCTGACCAACGCTCATTGATACTACGGACTTACGGATATCTTCGATCTCGCTCCGCACTACATCTGGGTCATCATCACTAGGGGGCGGGGGAGCTGTTTCTTGTTCCACGGTTTCTGTAGAAGAAGGATGGTCCGGAGCAGCTTCCGCTGTAGTGTCTGCACTGGATTCTTTTACTACTTCAGGCTCTTCCTTGGG
>DCMX01000036.1:5345-6296 GCA_002321855.1 Fidelibacterota bacterium UBA1611
TTGGGCTCTTCCTTTTTCGGTGTATCTTCTTCTTTAGCAGATTTTTTCCTAGAACGCGGTCTTCTTGGAGGAGGAGGATACATCCAAGGTGGGGTTGGAGGTTGTTTCGACCCACGTAGTACAGCAACAATCAGAATAATCATAAGAACGACAGCAAGCGCACCAATACCTATAAGAACCATGGCCTTATTATCCATGCCTTTTTCCATGTCCTGCTGAAGCCTGTCTAACTCTGCCTGTACATTATCCAAATCTTTTATCTTTGCTGCGATTTCTGCATCACGCTCTTCTTTTTCACGTTCTCGGATATTGATCTCTTCCATGATCATAGCTTCAGCTTCTTTTTCTTCTTCCTTAGATTCTTTTGCCATTGCGCTCTGGAGAGACTGGGCCAATTTATCAAGATCACCACTAAGGTTCTCATAGCGCAAGGAGTCCAATATTGCCTGTTTATTTAGTGTTTCCAGGCTGTCTCTTTTTTCCGCGGACCTGAGCATAGTATGCAAAACAAAAATCTCATCATTTAATTTTTTCAATTTCAGGGAATCGCGCATGAGCATTTCTTTCTTCTCCTGTTCATACGCGTTTTCTTTTGCCTGTTGCTCTAACTGGCCGATCTGTCCTTCAAAGAATCGACGATCTTCTTCACGCCGAATAGTTTCTTCTTCGCGATACCGGGTCAGGTCATTTTTCCAATTTGCATCCTGATGCGTTTCTTGCAAAACGCGTTTTTCTTCTAAAAGCTCAATTTTTTCAGCAATATTCTTAAGCATGATCTGTTCAGCAGACCGTTGGTCGCGTTTTTCTTTGAAGCTTGCGGTCATGATCGTGAGTTTATCACCACGATTCCGATCAAACTTGGATGCAGCCATAGTTAGCTGACGAATATTCTCGATCAGTTCTGGGGCAGCGCCCTCCTGAAGAATTAGGCTTAAATACATTTTTTTTATC
>DCMX01000036.1:6676-9261 GCA_002321855.1 Fidelibacterota bacterium UBA1611
AGGGTCTTTGCTATCTGTTACTTCAAAGGGCTCTTGTGTATCTACTGATACAACGGGTGGTTCTGGCTTTTTTGCTTTCTTATGAGCCTTTTCAGATTCAGTAAACTCAATTTCAAATCCAGGGATCGGAAGACCAACAGAGTAGGTCGATCTCTTTGATGTTGTTTCACCTGTAATGCTTTTCTGAAGCTCTGATGTGTTCTTATCTGCTTCCGAGCTGGAGGATGGTGGCGGAGGAGGGGGTTCTTTTTTTTCACGAGGGGCCAACATTGTGATCTGTTCTTCCACTTCATCACTGATCTCAAGATCCACATCCACATTGATTACATATTTATTATTATCAACGATCTTGGAGAGCGCATCCTGGACCCGCTGACGAATATTGTTCTCTACCATGAGCTTTTGTGCCAAATACCCAGAACCCTGCCCAACCAGAAAACCCAAGAGTGATAGAATCACAGCTTGTTTTATAAGTTTTTGAAATCCTGTTCTCATGTGAAACTCCTCGGTATATGTATACTCCGCATTTTAAAAATATTTTTCATTATTCATCGTAATCGGTAGCTGACCGTCCCTTACCATGGTGCGGCGGCTGTAAGAATGTGATTTGAATTCTTCTATTTAGAGATTTCATTTTGTCAGTAGCATTCAAGGATAAAACTGTTGGCATTTCTAGGCCCGATTTTTTGCCGATTACTGGGTCTTTCCAGGTTAGGGTAAGCGGGTTCCACATTGGGTTTGCCTTTTTTACGCTATCGATACCCTTTGGAGCCCAGGGTCCATAACCAGCAGCAAGCAGCCTGGGGGCGGGAATCCCCTTTTCAATCATATATCGGACAACACTAGCACCACGTGCGGCGGACAGTTCCCAGTTGGTCGCAAAATTCTTTCGCCATTTCTTTGGCATAGGATCAGAGTCCGAGTGCCCCGCAACCTCGACCTGGAATACGCTAAGCTGAATCTTAGGAATAATTTCTTCATCGAGAAGCGTCATAAGTTCTGGCTTCATTTTTGCCTTCCCTATGGGAAACGCATAGTCACCCTTAATATTAACGATCAAACCCTTTGAGCTTGTCTGTATGTCTATGGGAGGATCACCTTTTGGGTTCTCCTTTTTCATTTCTTCAATGGTCTCTTCTATTTCTTTCTTCATGGCCGCCAGATTTTTTATGGGCTCGAACTCTCCTTCTAACTCAGCCTTCCCACTGGCTTTTATTTTACTCCCAAGTGATTTTCCTTCAGAGTTAGCCATTTCCTGTAGTTTCACGGGATCCATGGTAGAGATAGCTGCTAAGAGCACAAAAAATGCAAATAGTAATGTCATCATGTCCGCAAACGTGCCAAACCAGCCTGGTAGACCTTCCTCAACAGAATCTGCGCCAGCTGCGAAACCCTTTTTATATCCTTTTTTAAACTCTGGTGATGCCATTTAGACTACTCCGTTTTCCATTCTCCAGGTGGAATGAATGAGTTCAATTTCTCACGAACGATCAGGGGATGTTTACGCTGATGGATCAAGCGAGCTGCTTCAACCAACAGTGCTGCTGACATTGATGTTGCAGTTGTTTTATTGCCCATCTTATCAGCCATAGGTAAGAAAAATAAATTTGCGAAAACAGCTCCATACAGCGTGGTAATGAGCGCCGCTGCCATACCGCCACCAAGATTATCTGCTCCGCCTTCACCACCAAATCCCGCTAACATAAGCACCAGACCGATCAGTGTCCCGACCATACCCCAGGCCGGTGCCAGATCACCCATAGACTTTAACATGGATTTTTGAACACCTTCTCTTTTTTCACGGTATTCAATTCTTGTCTCCATGATCTCCGTTAATTCTTCAAGAGAATAACCATCAACAACCATTTGGACACCATCCTTAAAGAAATAATTCCCAATGCCGTCCACTGCTTTTTCTAGATCTGCGGCTCCCTTCCGACCAACGTCTGCAACTTCGACAGCTTCATCAACTAATGGCCCCATTTTATCATCAGCAGGTTTTAGCACGGCGCCAATAGCCTTTCCCAGTGCTACAACATGTGGCATGGGGAACGCTACAAATATAGAAGCGATCATACCTCCAAAAACGATCCCAAAACTTGGAGCAGATAAAAAGTTACCGAACCCTCCAGCTGAACCTTCTACAAAAAGGGCATATGCAATACTGCCGATCATAGCACTCATACCAAGAATAACACCAATAATTAATGCAATATCCATAGATTACTCCTCAAACATACTCGCCGTTTTCAGACGATTTTCATGTAGCGCCTTTAAAATATTGCGGACATCATCATATTCTGGGTCTAAGCGTAATGCCAGATTCCAGTTAATAGTTGCCCGCTGAACATCGCCCAATTTGTAATAAATCGAACCTCGTCTAGCATACGCAAGCGCTAGGTCAGGCTGCAATTCTAATGCTAAATCTACTTCTTTTAGAGATTCTCTGAAATCCCCAGCATAAAAATATCTAAGACTTCGAGATAGATGTCGCATAGCCTCATTCATATTCTTATCTGAAACATTCTGATCTAATTTTAGTGACCTGAGGGAATCATCAAGAAATTTTGATTCTTGTTCCTTAG
>DCMX01000036.1:9655-9889 GCA_002321855.1 Fidelibacterota bacterium UBA1611
ACAGCAAAATCGGCCATAGCGATAGTAGAATCCCTATACATTGGAACAGTTTCATAGCCTTCTGGAACTGGCATGCCCGGTGCCATTGGTCGCCCGGATGGACCAACTTGCGGGACCTGACCTGATGGAAGACGCGGGACAGCCATATCCAAACCAAGAGAGAATGCCGGATGACCTGTCCAATAGCGTGAATCCCAATCGGGTAATCTCTCTATGTGGGTGAACCCTAGGTTC
>DCMX01000036.1:10274-13874 GCA_002321855.1 Fidelibacterota bacterium UBA1611
TTCACCCACAATATCCATTCCACCAGTTCTTGCAAAATAGGGGGTTTTCAATAAAAAACCAACAAACACACCGGCATTGCCTTGTTGTGTACTATCAGTTACAACTTTAATACTATCCATGGGCCCTAATCCACCGCTACCAAAGCCCATATAAGTATTCATTTTATAATCCCCGAGGTCTTTTTCACTGGCTAAAACAAGAAAAAAAGATAACAAATCAGTATTAAGGCTTAAAACTTGCTCTGCATCTTGATTATTCTGAAAAACAATATCCTGCAACCCAGCAGAGAGAGAGATATCATTATAGGTAAAAAGTCTTTGCTGGAAATGAAACCCAAACTCTACTTGGGGCGCATATTGTGATTCTTGCAACAGGTCTAAGGATGTGGTGTCTCCGCCTTGAACCGCTGAGAACCCTGCAGCAAATCCTCGACCCAGTTCCATATCAAAGTAAACTCCCTTTGCCGTATTGACAGGATCAAAGTTGTGTAGTTCCACACCAAAGCCGGTCCTAAAGATATAAGGGGCTTTTTGAAAACTTGATGTTGGCACGCGCATCATTAAGCCCGGGCGTGTATAGACAATACGGGATGATGCTGAAAGAATATTCAACAATATAATAAAGGTGAAGAATGTTTTACTTACGTGATTCATTTCTCGGAACTATTATTTTTTATCTCTAGTTGTGCGAGAGGAGCATATTCGCTTTCGGGAAACAAATCTACAAGTTGGGTAAATACTTCTTTGGCCCGGTTCTGTGAACCTTGCTCCCTGTAGATAAAAGCTTTTTTAACCAGCATATCATCCATTTGTTCCTTACTTCCAGATATAGACAGCCTTTCTAACATCATCAGTGCTTTATCATAGTCTCTTAATTGTTGGTAAGCATCAGCCATCCAGTACAGAATATTGCTCATTGTGCGTTGGTTTGTTTGGTCAAGGGGAAGTTGATTAAATATTTCCAGACAGAGCTCATAGTCTTCACGTTGATAGGCAATCACTCCAACTGTGTATTGCGCTTGGTCAAAACCATCAGATTTGTTAGTAGTAAGGCCGTTCCCATTATGGTCGGGGCCTATATCTGTGGGCAAATCCTCAGTTGCTGGGTCCGACAATGTTGTTATGGTAAGCGGGACTGGGTTCTCTATAGGAGGTTTAGAGCTTATTCCCTCAGAAGTCAAAATATCAGAAAATTCATATTCCATACGCTGGTTCAAATCCATGATCTGATTTTTTAATCCCAGGTTTTCTTGTTCAAGAGATGTGATCTTTGATTTTAGCATCTCTTCAGTACTACGTATTTTATCGTTAATTCGATCAAGGGAAGCAAACATTTCAGATGTTGTGGCCATATAGATTGCTTTGCCATGTGTTTTATTGACTGTTGCAACAGCATTGTCTCTGGACAATCCTACTACTCTGGAATTTGTTTCTTTTCCAGTTTTTGGCTCAATAACTATTCCAAGATCAAGGAAAAAAGCATCTGATAAAAAATCCTGCCCGGAAATAAGTGATGCTGCCAAAAAAATTAAAAATAGTTTTCTATATCTAAACATATGTCATAACCATTGTTGTTTATTGATATTCTTCCCAATCAATCACGTAAGAATAACCAATAAATGAACCAAAATCTTGGGGTACATAAAGATCAAACTGACCCATAGCACCCGGTAATAAACTGGCATCCGAGACTATTCCACTCTCAAATGTATTATAAGAACCCTTTACAAAGGTTGTTAGTGTCCTGGTTTCCCCGCTCCAGTTTTTCCGAAATACAAAATCTACTTTTACAAAATCAGCTCGACGACCACCTATGTTCTTTATCTCACCTTTAAAAAGAACGTTCCCCTGACTGTCCTTATTCTCCGCAATGTTACCTGTTAAAACACAATTAGCAGAAAATTTCTGACCTGCCTCTCTAGCTGATACATCATGTGATGTATACTTAGGGACTGTCAGTTTTGGCATTGGTGGCGGTGCATAGCTCTCACGAATCTGTTCAGGAACATATTCCTGCTGATCTTCAGTAACCACATTGTCAATAATACGGACCACTTGATCGCGCTCTATTATAAGGTATCCAACTAGGGTTTCCAGTTTAAGGGATTTGTCATCCTGATAAACTATCTTCCCAAAAACAGTGCTCCCATTTTTTAGAATGATCTCTTTGGAGTATATGGTTAATGGATTGATCCACATTTTACTTAATGCCTTAAGATCGTCCATTTCCCGGCTTAAGTGTTTGAACTCAGCAGTTAGCTTTTTTATCTCGAAATTGAGTTCATTAAGGATAAAATCACTGCTTGCCCCACCTGCTGCACTTTTAGTCTTGGGAACCATAGTGTCTTCTGGTTTAGTTTCTTTAGGTTCCACTTCAGTCTTAGTAGCTACGGTCACGGGTGCTGATTTAGCAGATAGGGGTATCTCCCCCACATCTTTATCTCCGGTTAGAATAACCGGAAGGTCCGCCATCCCTTGCTCTTCGTGAGATACGTTTATCGTATATTCACCTTCGGGGATTCTTTTAAACTTGAATATTCCTTTTCTATTTGTCTTCTCTTTCTTTGTCTTCCCATCGACCACTATGGATACCTGAGCCTTCTTGATAGGCTCTCCATCGGTTCCAACCACAACCCCGGATAACTTATACTTTTTCGCCGATAACGGCTGTCCTATGAGAAGGAAAACAGAAAGAGCGAAGACAACTCGCTTTTTCAGGCTCAATTGTGATATCATTATTTACCTCGGATTTTAAAGTCCCTCAGCATCAATCCGCACTGAGAGTTCGTTATTTTACCGAAAAATGACCTATGTGTCAAGATATTATGAAAAAGGTGATTATGTCAAAAATAATCGCCAAGTGATAACTATCTACTTCCAGAATTTATCTAATTTTTTTTTGCGTTTAATTGTCTCGTTATAGCCCTTTTCAACGCGGGATAACAATGCTTGGTCCATGGTTAGGCTTAGAGCTTTTTCATATGATTCAAGAATCAAATCAAAATCCGTATCTCCTATTTTTATATAAATCTGAGCTATCCAATAATGGGGTTCACCTAGGTCGGGACGCAAAGATGAGGCGTGCGCATATTTTTCCATACCGTCCCAAAGGCCATTTTTATTCCCTTTTTCTAAGAATATATGACCTTCGACCAAAAACAGGTTATACCGTGTTATAGTGTCTTGATCATTGAGCTCAAGAGCCTGTAAAAAATGGTTGGATGCTTTCATATAATTATTCTCTGAAACAGATTCTGTACCCACGTGATTGTGGGCAAACACAAGAGCATTTATCAGATCAGATGACTCTCCATGCGCCAAAAGCAATGAATCTTGCATGGCAATGAGTTTTTCAGGGTTTTGTCTGCTCAGTTTTTTATAGGACAGTCCGGCACAATTATATGAAAAGACCATGAATATCAATATATAATTGAGCTGATGTTTTATTTCCATGTGGAGCGCTCGCTACCTAAGCCAGATATATATAACTGCTTGGTTTTTTCTTCCATAATCCAGATCATGCGGGTGATCACAGTCCCTGCGCATATCAATGGCCTTTTGATTGAACATATCATAATCTTCTCCATGAATCACTGCGCG
>DCMX01000013.1 GCA_002321855.1 Fidelibacterota bacterium UBA1611
GTTAAAACGCTATGTGATCACACCTATTTATTACACAAAGGAAAGGTCGTTGATTCCGGAAAACCGAATGAAGTATTTAATCATTACAATAGCTTACTTGCTCTTCAATCGCCGGAATACGATAATGAACCTTTAGCGAAAAAGAAATTGCGAAAACGCTCAGGAAATAACAAATTAATTTTTGAGAGTGCAAAAATAATGAATCAATCAGGGGAGAATGTTGAAACATTTGTTTCCGGTGAAACTATAACGATTATCTTAACGGTTCATACAAATGATGAGGTAGATAATCCAACTATCGGCATCATGATTCGTGACCGTTTGGGCAATGATATTTTTGGGACAAATAATTATTTGATGGATTGTACATCCGGTTTTTTTGGAAAAGGAGAAACTAAAGAAATTTGTTACTCCATGCCGCTAGATATAGGCGCAGGTAATTACGGATTGACTGTCGCCCTTCACACAGACGCAACTCATGTCGCTGATAATTTTGATTGGGTAAATAATATTTTAGTATTTAAAGTAATTCCTTCCTCAAAACATTCTTTTACTGGTTATTGTCGTTTGAAACCGGATTTTTCGGTCAATAATTTTTCGGTGAAAAAAGTTGCGCCGACTTCCAGTTTCGTAGTATAGCGACAGATCACATGGATGGGAAAGGGAATTTTATTGGTAAATTAAGTGGCCTTCAGTTGATAAGTAAATCTTGTGGAAGACGGAGAATCCTGATTAATTTTAATATTTTGAAAGCCTGCATTTTTTGAAAGTAAATTAATGTATTCTGAAGTTATTGGACGTATTCGACGAACATCCATCCAGTAAAGGCCGGCATTGGCGTTTGTGTATTCTTCAAAAACTCCGGCACATACACCCTCTGGGCGAAGAGCATGAAAAGCGTGTTTCAACAAAATTTGAGCTTGTATAGGAGTTACTCGTTCCAGTACTGAAGACAGCCATACTAAATCAAATTCAGGATCTGCTAGCCTTGCTGTAGCATCCCCAGCGGTAACACTTAACACCTGAACATTATTCTGTTCTTTTATAGTAGGATGTGCTCCTGTACGATATAGATCAGAAGTATCTTCAATAATTGTAATGTTAGGAGTTTGATTAAATATATCTTGAAAATAATCCCACTCCACATTTTCGTCACCGGGAAAGATGAAAGCAGATTGGACATTGGCAATATTATCTAATATTGGTTGAGGCGGTTTTTTGCTATTATTCCGGAATGTTTCCAAAGCCCATTCTACTTCTCCGGAAGCGGAAATTAATGCGGCTTGTTCTAGTTTTACATTATGAATCTTTGCCGGCATTCCATATAAACGCCAGTTGACATGAGACTCCATTAAGGCAAGGCGATCTCGGTACACCATCATTTGCTCATCGACTAAACTTTGAGGAGAAAATGCACTTAATTGTTCAACCAGGCCTCTGGGCTGCTCAACCCCCAAAATTTTCCAGAGTTGATACGCCATAGTTTGCTCATTGTCTATACTTTGAGGGGGATATTCATTTAACAGTTCAATCAGGGCTCTGGGTTGCTCAACACCCAAGATTTTCCAGAGCAAAGAGCGGATTTTGTTAATGATTCTGCGCAAAAATGATAATCGAGTGGGTAAAACAGACATATTCAAATGCTTTTAAAAGGCGTTCAAAAAAAAATCAGGATAGGCCTAGATTTACACAACCTTTCAACAGTCCCTGATAAAGTCGTGCGTACAGGAATTCAGCAAGTAGTTTTTTACTTACTGGAAGCTCAACATTGGTTTCGAACTAATTCTTCCTCATCTCAGGTTGAGATAGTCCCTCTACCCATGCTACCATGGAGTGAAGCTCCAGACACTATTTTTTCTGATATTCACACCGCGCATGTCAATAATTCTTCCTTAGTGTTACAGGATACCGCAGCTGAACTGGATATTCTTCCAAAAATTCTATGGAGATCCGAAGAGCTCAATGACGAGCCTTTGTGGACTGAGGACAATTACTATTCCGCTGTAAGAGATTTGGACTGGTTAATTATCACAGGACTTTGTGAATTCAGGCATGTGGCAGAGATTTTAAGACGAATTAACCCAAAGGTTCGTTTTGCCGTACTGGTTTATGATCTAATCCCTTTTTTGCGACCGGAATTGACCGATGGAGGCGTGCCTTGGTGGTTTCACCAAGCATATTTGCCATCAATTCGTCATTTTGCGGACTTGATATTTACTATTTCTCGTAACACTGCGTTGGACACTCTGCAAATTATAGAAAACACTATCAAATCTAAAATCCCTATTTTCGCAACGCAACTCCCTGACGAAATACCTGAACTGATGGATGTAAATGCTCCATGGAACGAATGGGGGCAAGCTGGGATAAAACAAAAACGATACTTTGTCTGTTTAGGAACAATTGAACCTCGAAAAAATCTTATCCTTGCCATTCGTGGATTTGTTAGATACTTAGACATATTTCCTGAGATAAGTCGGGATTTTAAATTAGTTATCGTTGGGAAAAAAGGATGGAACAGAGAAGATGAAGCTCTGACTAAGGAAATTCAAAAACACTCAAATTATTTCTATTTTACCGGATATCTTCCAAAATCAAAGGTAGAACAAATATTAATTCACGCCCAAGCTTTACTCATGCCTTCACGTTACGAAGGATATGGGATGCCTCTCACACTTGCAAGAGAGTTTGGGATTCCTGTTATCACTTGTGTCAACAGCTCACTTCCTGAAGCATCGAGATTAAACGCGACATTCGTACCCGTTGATTCAGTAGATTCTATGGCTTTAGCGTTAGGACAAAGTGCTTTAATTGAAAAAAATCTTTCAGTAGACAACAAATTACTGGACAATCTGAAAGTAAAGACTCGACAAGAGTGGAGAAACCTGTTGAGGAATTGGATAGACATTCTCGTAAGTTACCAACATTCTTCATTACCTGAGTGATGAAGGCTGTCGAACTCCGTTTGTGAATCCCACAGAAAAGCATAATTTATTCATGTTACAACACTAGTACAGTGTCTACTCTAAACTGATACCATTCAGTCAAAG
>DCMX01000075.1:0-304 GCA_002321855.1 Fidelibacterota bacterium UBA1611
AAAAAATTATTGCACTCCTGAACTTTATGATGGCGTTCCCAGTCGTTTCTACCGAAACAATGGTGACGGTACTTTTTCGGATAAAACTGAACAAGCAGGTTTTCTACCCTCCCCGGGAAAAATGCTTGGGGCTGCTGAGCTAGATTTCAACAATGATGGTTGGCCCGACCTGGCGGTAGCAAGTGATACCCAGCGAGATCTACTTTACGTAAATAATGGTGACGGTACATTTAAAGAAATCGGTGCGGTCAGCGGCATGGCCTATGATGAAAATGGCCGCGCCAGAGCCGGTATGGGTATTGAT
>DCMX01000075.1:600-5290 GCA_002321855.1 Fidelibacterota bacterium UBA1611
TGGACGTGCCAGAGCCGGTATGGGTATTGATGCAGGCGTGGTTGATAAGTCCGGCAAAGAAACAATATTCGTAGGCAATTTTTCTAAGGAAATGATCGGTGTATTTCGCCACCAGTCTGGTAATTTTTTTGAAGATCGGGCAGCCATATCAAAAATAGGAAGACCAAGCCTGATGACACTAACATTCGGATTGTTTCTTTTTGATGCAGAGCTGGATGGAGACCTGGATCTATTTACAGCTAATGGACATGTTCAAATTGGAATTGAAGACACGCAAGACGGTATCTATTACCGTGAGCCAAGTCATTTATTTCTAAATGATGGAGACGGACATTTCACTGATATTGTCCCGAGTATTAGTGGTCCATTGGACCGGCCCATTGTTGGCCGGGGAGCGGCGTACGCAGATTATGATAAAAATGGAACATTAGATATATTGGTTACGGAAAACGGTGGACCAGTACATTTATTTCGTAATGAAAATAATGAAAATAATTTTTTACGTGTAAATGTCAGGCCATCCTCTGGCAATAGAAACGGTTTGAGCACAAAATTGGTTGGAATAACAAAAAATAAGCGCATGGAGCGGAGGGTCAAAACAGGATCCAGTTTTATGTCGCATTCTGAAACAACAGTTACCTTTGGTCTTGGTAGTGAAGAAGTACTAGATAGTTTATACGTATACTGGCCGAACAATTCAATGGAAAGGTTTCACAATATCCATGGCGGGAAAGAAATCAATATTACTGAAGGGCGGGGTAAGTTAGCGGTTCAATGAGGTGTCTAATTCCTTTATTGCTATTTCTCTATTGCTGTAACAGCAATGAAAAACAAGTTGTCGATGTGTTATCCATGCAGTAACCCCAGGACAAATCGTTTTTTACTGAAAGGGAGTGACGCTTTGAAACAGCACAACTTTATTCAAGCTCTTGCTTTAGCTGACAGCGCGGATAAGTATGCCGTACAAAAAGCAGATATACATTTTTTTAAAGGTCAGGATATATTCTGAACTAGGCCGATTCACAGAAGCTGAACAAGCATACAAGAATGCACTAAAAGCTGTCGCCAAGTTACAGGGGTGCTATGGAACAACCTGGGCAATAATGCATACCGTCAACAAAATTTCAGTGAAGCTAGTTGACTATTATATACAAGAGGTCACGCAGAATCAAGCACCGATTCCTCTGCGGGCGTTGGGCCGGGCATTTGTTGAACTAGGTAAAACTGATAGCGCTAGAACATTATTTCAAAAGGCAATTGATCTGAGATATGAATTATGCAGCCGCTTATTTTAATCTGGCTCAATTGGAAGAAGATGAAGGAAACTTTAAGCAAGCGATCCAATACGCTGGGCGCGCCTATGGAATCGAGCCAGATAACTTAGAATACCGCTATGTATACAGCACCTTGCTGGTACAAATGGATAGGGGTAGTGAAGCTATTTATAACCTTAGAAAAATTGTGGAAAAATGGCCCTGGCACCATGGGGCACATTATAACCTTGGTCGGGCCCTTATCCAGGCGGGGCAAAAAACAGATGGTGAAAACTACATAGAACAAGCAGAGCGGGTACGGGCCGTACAGGCAAAAATTGACCACTTGGAAAATACTGTCCGCGCCTTGCCTGACGATCCTTATTCTTACGCTGCATTAGCCTTCGCCCTGCGAAAAGTTGGAAGGTATAATGATGCCATGCATTCTTATAAAGTAGCCCTGTACCTTGACCCGGGTAATTTTGACATATGGAATAATGTGGCAAATCTTTATCTGCTTCAGGGAGATACTATCACAGCGCTTGCTACATACAATTATATTGTTGACCGGAACCCTGCGTTGACAGATATATGGCTTAACATGGGCGTTGTTTATGCGCTTTCAAACCAAAAAGAAAAAGCGCGCAGTGCATGGAAACAGGTGCTTGCCTATCAATCAGAAAACGCAGCTGCACTTAACTATCTGAAAAAAATAAACGGTAATTAATATTTTATTCCCGGAAAATGCGGGAAATGATCATTGATCTTAGCTTCAGCTAACTCAATAAGAAAATTGCTTATCCGCTGGCAAATAAAATCTAGATATTGTTGCCCCTTCTCTGCTGTAGCTAAACTAGGATCAGAGTTCCCACAATGATCATTGAGATTAGAAAACTTCCGGCTGGTCTTTATCCACCCTTGCTCCAAAGCGTCAAATTGAAAAGGTCGTGAAACGCCACTATTCGCTTGTTCTAGTTCCACTAGGTCTGGAAATAGTGCCAGCGCCATAGATGTTTCCAGTTCTCCGGCATGATCATCCGCAGTATCAAAGATTTCATTATGCTTATCCTGTCCTACTTCATAGACGTGGCACCAAAACATAAATACATCTAGGTCAGCCTGTATTTGTCGTACCAGGGGTGTAAAATCGTTGCCTCCGTGACCGTTAATCAATAATATTTTTCTTATACCATGGTGGGCGAGTGATTCTACGATCTCTGTCAACATGAGATCCAAGGTGGCTTGTTTCACATGAATTGTGAGTGGAAATTCCATCAGATTACAATCAACTCCATAAGGTATAGTTGGTAAACATATAACTGAGCTGGTCTTTACCCATGCCATTTGGGCAACACGTTTCACAATCGCTTCCGTATGTAGGAAATCCTGTCCTTCCGGCAAGTGATAATTATGGGCCTCAATAGCGCTGGCTCCCAATACAGCAACGTTCGGCATTTGCTTTTTAAGTCTAGCCTGGTTTGTTTGTGCAAGATTCCATTCATTTATCATAGCATTTCCCTTTTATGTATATATCCTCAAAACTATAACTTAATTTTGATTCATTACACCGTATTTCCGGTCCTTTTATGATCTTATGATCGTTGGTAAAAAATTTCTAGACAATTTAAATTCTTGATCTGTATAAAATATAGTAAGTTATTTTTAACAATAATTTCCGCTGCAATATTTTTTTCTTGCACCAAACCGCGTACGACTGCCGGGGAATTTATTATTGTGACTACCGGTAACGTACAAGGTTCACTTAAACCATATAAAGTGCGGCTGGATTCTTTGGGAGGTTTGGCCAGAAGGGCAACATTTTTAAAAGACCTCAGGGCTACCGGTACCGAACCTATTTTATTAGATGCAGGAAATCTGTTTAATGCCCAAGATAATGCTATCGGTCTGATCAAATGTTATAATGAAATTGGCTATGATGCACTTAACATTGGCGCGCAAGACCTGACCAATGTAATTAATATTAGTAACCTAGAAAAGACGGCGGTATTTCCATTCATATCAGCTAACATTGTTTACAGTCTATCAGGAAAACCGGTTTTCAAGCCGTTCATCACCATTGAACGAAATGGATTTATATTAGCTGTAATTGGGTTAACAAATAATTTACTGGAAAACAGTTCGGTGGAATATGGAATTAAAGATCCAATCCAGACCGGTAAAGATTTATTGGAAACATTAGCCAACCGGTCAGATTATCAGATAATATTATTTAATGGTTCATTTGATGATGCGGTAGTTACAAGAGATGCGCTGGTAGAAGCTGATTTCATGTTTATCAGCGGACACAGGGGCGCTCCAAGAAAAACCCGCCCACCTGAGAAGGGCCCTTTTTTATATAAGGTTGGTGAGTTTGGTCGGGGCGTCGTAACCATAAAAACACACGTAACCAATATTGATTCATCCCTGAAAGATATTAGTATGCTAATTGAAAGAGAAAAGTTTATTAAGGAAACACTGCATTTACTACATGGAGGGTCATCGATAAGTTTAGAAGAAATGTATGCGGGGAATTACGATATGTCACAAAGGATTGAAAGGATAAAAACAGAATTGGAGTTAGCTCAAATAGAGCTGGCTAGTGCGACAAATACGGTGGAATTCGATTTTATACCTTTGTCATCAAGTATAATAGATGATATCGATATAAAAAGAATAATAAATGCGGCCAGTACAACGGTTAACAAGTAAATTATTGATTATATGGAATCTTACAACCCATTCTAGATGATAGAAGATCGAAAAGTGCTTCATTACTTTAATATCTTTTTTTCAGTGGCGATCCTATTTCTTAGCACTACTGATATCCAGGGACAGACGGCATCTACAATATCCCTTCAGGACAGAAGCGTTGCTGCTGGAATTAATTTCGTACATTATGCCCCTCGTCCGCGGTGGTGTGAAATCGGACCTACTGTAGTTGGCTCAGCGACAAATGAAGGATTAAGTTTGGTCTTTGAACAGGAAAGGGAATACTGGAAATCAAATGGTAGATTAATGACTCTGGATGAGTTTGCAAACGTTCACTTAATAAAAATGAATGGGTCTGGAGGCGCCTGGTTCGATTATGACCGGGATGGCGACTGGGACCTTTACCTTGTTAATTGCCAGGGAGATGCCAGTATAACAAATGCCCTCTATGAAAACCATGGTAGTGGGAAATTCACCCGTGTAGAAAGTTCCGGATCTGAAGATAATGGTGAAGGCATGGCCGTAGCGTCGGCTGATTACAACAACGATGGCTACCCAGACCTACTGGTTACGAATTATGGAAATTTTAAGCTATTCCTAAACAATGGTGACAAAACATTTTCAGATGTAAGCACAACGGCCTTTCCGGAAGGCATCAAGGATCGGTGGTATGGCGGATCGGCGTGGGGGGATTATGATAACGATGGAGATTTAGATTTATATATCAC
>DCMX01000254.1:0-1698 GCA_002321855.1 Fidelibacterota bacterium UBA1611
ACAATGATCCTGTTCTCATCACTGCTTTTATTGGAATCCATTCTAATTATATTCGCGAAGTGGGGGGGGATTATTGTACCCGCGGTCACCATCATTGATGTTTTTAAAAAATCCCTGCGGTTATATTTTTTCGTCTTCATGATATCAGTTTCAACTTCTCAAGTCATGGTGATTGTAGTTTATAACTGGATAGATACTCATAACAGGGCATACATTGATCCAAAAAATTCCGGTATTCAGTGGGGACTGTGTCATCCTGTGTGTGATAAGTCATAAAACCAGTAGATCTTTCTACATTCTGGTACCAATAAGGTGCCCAAATCCCATCTGTATCTCTACGTCCTGAAGGCCAGGATAGCATCCCCTTAGAAAAATCAATCTCTAAGTGTTCACATAATAACTCTAATTGAGTCTTTGGACTAATAAGAATATCCTTGGCATCACATACAATAGGTATAACTCCATTCATTTCTATAAAGACATCAAATAATTTCACTTGTTGAATAAATCCCAGGTCACGAACTCCCATAATTGGACTTTGGCGGCGATAACTATTAATTACTTCAATAGGGTGACGAATAAGAAAACAATTCCTGAAACCTTTCACCCAATTCAGGTCACCCAATCCAACCACATGATGAACCATGTGTTTTTGATACCAGATGAATTGTTCATCCGGAACTGGACCGGTGATTAGTTTTACTATCGAATTCCAATTAGTGCTTTGGGAAATCAATACATCATCCTTTCCGGGATGATCTGCTCCAGTTCTACTTAAGTAATGGGCATAAAATGGCTCATCAATCACAGTAGTGTCCCTACGATTTTCAAATGCTCGCATCATAGCAGTGGAAATATTTCGAGGGCCTGACCACATTGCGATTCTGATACTGTCTTGTTTCATCCACTAGCCGCTAAATTTTCAATATCCTGTGCATACCAATGCTGAAGATCTTTAGTGACATTCCCCCGAGATCCATTTCCGATATTCTTCCCATCAACAGATATTACTGGAATCACACCAGCAAATGTACCAGTGACAAATACTTCATCGGCGGAATGAACATCATCAAGAATAAAATTCTTTTCAAATATGGGGATGTGATTTTCTTTACAAAGCCGAATCACACAGCCTCGGGTCACGCCATTCAAGCAATATTCACCAGTAGATGTCCAAACCTCTCGTTTTCTAACAATGAAAAAATTGGTAGAATTACATGTAGATATAAATCCATCCGGGTCTAACATAAGACCTTCATCTGCACCGAGCTTATCAGCCTCAACACAGGCGGAAATACAATTATGTTTGCTTAGAGAATTAATCCGTGGATCTTGCGTGCTATGGTCGCGGCGGGTTTTCACTGTTGCTATAGTTAATCCTTTTCTTTTTACTTCTTCACTGGCTTTTTTGTATTCAGGAATAATCACCAAAGTTGGTTCTCCAACGGTAACTCTTGGATGCTGGTATGGTGTTTTTTTGACTCCTCTGGATACAATGAGCCTTATATGAACATCAGATCTCATATTATTTTTTTTCAAGGTCTTCAAAATGGCTTTTGCAATTTCTTCTTTGGTGCTCCCAATCTCCATATCTATAGCCTTTGCACCAGAAAAGAGCCTGTTTAAGTGTTCCCCGAGATGAACCAAGTGCCCTTTGTACAAACGAATCCCTTCCCAGACACCATCTCCTAAAAGAAA
>DCMX01000254.1:2088-3035 GCA_002321855.1 Fidelibacterota bacterium UBA1611
GGATATCTTCGTTTCGTTGATCAAATTCGTAATCGTGGGTTGATGCCATTATTTTGCTCTTTGAATTTGACCGACTCGCTCAAATAGAATTGCGGAAACAGCAGCTGATACATTTAAAGAATTTGTTTTGCCCTGCATCGGGATAGTTGCTAAAAAATCACAGTTTTCCAGAACTTTTTTACGAATCCCTTTCCCTTCACTCCCGACAATAATCAATATTTTACCTGAATAATCAATTTTAGTCCATGGTTCAGCAACAATGGTATTTTCTACCCCGATAATCCAGAAGTCATCATTTTTTAACTGAGTGATTATTTCTCTTAAATTGTTGATCTCGTAGAGTTGCATATGCACAAAGGCACCCTGACTTACCTGTAAAACCGTATTAGATATATGGGCGGAATGGTGTCTTGGAAAAAGAATACCATCGATTCCAGCACACTCAGCCGTACGAATGATCTGCCCAACATTTTGCGGATCCTCAACCTGATCAAGTGCCAATAAACAAACCTGATCATTTTGATCTTTGAAACTTTGTGATTCATTGATTACGGGGCCAGAAAATTTGATCACTATGCCCTGAGTGCGGTAACCACTAAATCGTTGGTCAAACTGATTTTTTGGGATCAACTCAACTGGGAACGAATCATTCTTTAAATGTTTCCTTAAAACACTATTTTCTAGTGCTTTATTCCCTTGTTCAACATAGATAAGATCAATATCAAATTTTGTACTTTGTAGCAAAGCAGCACAACTATTTATACCAAATACCTGAAAGTTTGTTTGTTTCTGTTTCTTCATTGTGGTCGATTCAATGGAATGAAAACTTAGGAAGCCGAACTACAGGTTGAAAAACAATTATAATTGTTCAAAATAAAGAGATGCCTGTATAATTTTCACCCAGTTAAGGGCCCATAGCTCAATTGGTTAGAGCAGCGGACTCATAA
>DCMX01000125.1 GCA_002321855.1 Fidelibacterota bacterium UBA1611
AAATTGTTTGGAAAATTTTCATTAATGGCAGGACTTGGGTCCATCAATGGCAGCGGTCTTCATTTGGGCGCAGGATTTGATATTTTTGTTCCTAATATTCCTTTTTCAGTAAGACCATTCATTCGAGCGAATGGTCGCTTTGGTAAATCCAATGTAAATGCACCGGAAAGCATTTATTTTAATACGTCACCCTTCTTGGGATGGGTACAAGCAGGCGTTTTTTTTGGTTATAGATTATAGAATTTTATGAGGAAGTTGTTCATAGTTTCATTAAATAATCTTGCTAAACAATTATCGGTGTGAATATGAAACGGTTCCATTTTACTTTAATGCTAATCTTAACCTTTTCAGTCGCTTATGGGCAATATAACGCTGGAAACGGCTTTCGGGTATCATGGAGTCTGGATGCGAATGAATTTCCAACCCTTTTTCCGTTCACCGGTCTTGGTGCACAAAGCGTATTAGCTGGAATGGACTTTGATAATGATGGTAATAGAGAGATTTTGTTCAACATTGATGAAACAATTTCTGGAGGACCTGATCCCGGACAGTTAGGTATTTACCTTTATGAAAGTAATGGAAATGATTCATTTGAATATGTTTGGCATTTTATTACACCAGATCCAGGTAATTCTTTACCTGGTATGACATATGGTGATATTGATAATGATGGTTTGTGGGAAATATATTTTAGTCAACCGCCGGCGTTGGGTTTTAACGATGATACTTGGGGCACCTATATTTTTGAACAAAACTCAAATGGTGTCTTTCCTTCTTCAGAGACATTGTTATTTCAGTATGGTATGTCCTCAGCAGATAATTTTCGACCTTCTGGGTATGTAATTGATGATGTGGACGATGATGGTTATAAGGAATTGATATCCATTGACCGCGGAGCGCGTCGATTGTCTGTCGATGCTATTGTTTCTGGCGGTCTTAATGGATCTTCCACTTTCACTAATGAATTCCTTGATACGGATAATCTGCAAGGTGGTTCTATCTATAATGTAGATGTGGTTGATTTTGATGGTGATGGACAAAAAGAGATCTGGGTGAATACATGGGATGAATTCAGTATGGCGATTTTTGAGGCGACTGGAACTGATACCTATAGTCTGGAAGCAGACTTGGATAATATGATCTATGAAAATGACCCTGCTTCATTTCGTCGCCATGGTTTTGCCTTTGCAGATGTTGATGGAGATGACGCCTTGGAATGCTGGTTCCCATTAACAAATGGGAATCTATATTTTCTTGATAATGTAACCAGCAGTGTATCAGATCTGACTGCTGCTGATTTTGTGGAAGTAGGTAGTTTTGGTGCAGCTGTTAGCCGCGGATCAGATTTGGATGATATTGATGGTGATGGCAATTATGACTTAATAGTATCCCGGGGTACAGAAGAAAAGATTGAACGAATTGAATATATGGGTGGTGCCCCTACCAATCCGAATAATTATACTTGGAATACGATCTTAGAGAGTACGGCTGAACCAGGGGATCGTTATTATCCCTTGGATATTTCTTCGGTTGATTTAGATGGGGATGGATATAGAAGAGAAGTTGTTTTAACGAATCTCTGGGCAACTGGCCTTGGCCTGCCTTGTATATTAGTATTGGAATATGACCCGGCCACTGATTTATTAGATGATCATTCGCTTGTTTTTGCAGGTGATGATTATATAAATATAGCTGACTCCGATGATCTGGATCTTGAAGGGTCTCTTTCCATAGCTGCATGGATCAAGTGGGATAGTGACCAGGATGATCTTTATGCCGATATGATTGTTTCCAAAGGATATGCTTCTACCAATAATTATCAGTTTTATGTTGCGGAACTGTTCGAAGATTCATTTTTGGAATTCAGGTTTTATGGTGATAATAATGGCTGGAATACTTGGCGCGGCCCTTCAAATTTTGACGAGCACAGTGGGCAATGGACACATGTTGCTATAACCTACGATGAGGATAGTGGCCCAAATATGTATATCAATGGAGAAATAGTCGTATTGGATAATACGATGGGCACAAATGCTACTCTGGTTTCAAATGATTATCCGCTATATATAGGCCAGGAATACACAACAGTTGATAATTCTTATCCATTCTGGGGGAATATTGATGAAATCGCCATTTGGAATGCGGCTCTGACTGCGGAACAGGTCTTTGAACATTATACAGGCTCATTAGAAGATAGCACTATGATGGCTCATTATGAGTTTAATGAAGGTGGTGGCACTACTGCTTATGATTTTACAAATTCGAATGATGGGACAATAAATGGTGGTGCATTATATAGTACTTTGACGCATCCAGCGCCTTATTTTGGCCCAGTATGGCATGTTTCTACATCAGGATCTGATTCAGTAGGAAATGGATCAGAAGAGAATCCATTTGCTGCTATTCAAAAAGGTATTGATTCATCCAGTGATGGCGATACAGTATTAGTAGCGGCTGGTACTTATGTAGAGAATATTAATTATAATGGAAAGAATATCGTTGTTAGTTCATTATATCTAACTACTCAGGATACATCTTACATCTCATCTACGATTATAGATGGAAATTGGAATGATCAAAGTGTAGTTAAATTTGAGAATGGTGAAGACAGTACATCTGCCTTAATTGGCATGACTATTACAAACGGCTATTCAAGTGAGGGTGGGGGTGTACATTGTTCAGGATCTAGTCCAAGATTAAAATATTTAATTATTAATGCTGATTCGGCTGGATCCTATGGAGGAGGTATTTATTTAAATAATTCAAATGCCCAAATAATAGAAACTAGGTTGGAGAATAATGGCACTTCTGGATACGGGGGTGGATTATCTATGTTAGGTGGTGAACCCGAATTAACTAACGTGACTATTATTTCGAATAGGGCATTATCTGGTAGGGGCGGTGGGATTTATTGTTATAGTTCCAGTCCTACTCTCACAAATGTGACGATAACAAACAATTCGGCTCAAAGTGATGGCGGTGGGCTTTGTTGTGAAGGTTCCAATCTCAATTTGGATTATGGAATAATTAGTAATAATTCAACTTCTCAGGATGGTGGTGGGATATTTTCTAGCTCTTTACAATCTAACTCTTCCAATCTAACTCTTACACATGTAATGATATCAGATAATACAGCATGGGATGGAGGCGGAATTTCTTTTAATGATTCGGGTAACCTGAATTTGGCGTATGTGACAATTAGTAATAATTCAGCTAATGATGGTAGCGGGATACATTGTACTGATGATGCCAACACTAGTTTAATAAATTCAATTATCTGGGAAAACAATCCCAATTGGCTAGCCATTTCTGGTTCAAGTCAAATATCAATAACTTACTCTGATATACAAGGAGGCTATGAGGGAGAAGGCAATATAGATACAGACCCGCTTTTCTGTGAACCCGATAGCGGTGACTATACTTTATCAGAAAATTCGCCTTGTATTGGCACTGGTGAGGACGGTGCTGATATGGGCGCATTCGGATTGGGCTGTGGTCAATATAATTTTCCTCCGACAGAATTTTCATTATCAGGACCAGCTAATAACTTTTATATAACGATTGATGAATCCAATATGAATACTGGTTTTATATCATTCTGGTGGAGTGAAGCATCAGATGTAAACGGTGATTCACTTTATTATCTTATGCGTGCCACCAGTGCTGAAATTGGTGATCATGGTATAGATACTAATGCTACAGCTATTGATATACTATACATGGATATAATTGAAGACATGTCAGATAATAACGTTACAGCCGCTGCGCTGGAATGGACTGTATATGTCACTGACGGTCAAGATACAGTAGAAGCAGACAATGCACCATACACAATGGGAATCGACGGAGCAAATGCATTGAGTGCTTATCTGGAAGGATTACTTCCTGATGAGTTTGCTCTTCATCAAAACTACCCTAACCCCTTT
>DCMX01000195.1 GCA_002321855.1 Fidelibacterota bacterium UBA1611
AAGAGATGCTTGGGATCCCATGGTTGACCCCAATACTGTTTGCTGCTTAATAAATAAGTGGGTCAAATCCAAATTTACTTTTGGACCTGTTGTAGCTCCGCATGTAACCACCCGTCCACCCCGTGATAGGGATCTCATGGAAATATCCCATGTATCTTGTCCAACATGCTCGAAAACTATGTTAGCCCCAAAACCATTTGTTGATTCCTTTACAATTTTCAAGACATCCTGGGTATTATGATCCACTGTGACATCAGCACCAAGTGCCGCGGCCTTATCCAGTTTTTCCTTAGAACTGCTTACAGCTATAACTCGCGCACCCTTGGCTTTTGCAATTTGAATAGCAATGCTGCCAACTCCGGAACCAGCTCCCCAGACAAGGACCCAATTATTGATCGCGATTTTCGCTCGTTCGACAAGCATCTGATAGGCTGTCTGGCCTACTAAAAGAAAAGCAGCCGCCTCCTCAAAACTTAAAAATTCTGGTTTATGTATCAGTTGGCGCTCATTTATAATAATTTTTTCTGCAAAGATTCCATCGCATGATTCGCCCAACACACCCATCGAAATACATAGATTTTCATGACCTTTAACACAGTGGTTGCACTCACCACAAAACATCAGCGGATTGATCATGACCTCATCTCCGATTGAAAAACCATTGACATCTGCTCCCTTCTCCGCAACGATACCGGAACCATCACTGCCTAAAATTAGCGGTAAAGATACACCCGGAATCCCACCACGAACCCAAAGGTCCAGGTGATTGAGAGCACCAGCCTTGATATCGATCAATACTTTATTAGGTCCGGGAAAAGGTGTGTCGATATCTTCCCACTTAATGACATCAACATCCCCGTGTTCATGAATACGGACCGCCTTCACGATTTCCAGTTTTTAATCATTGAATCAATACTGTAACGCCCTGGCCCAACAAGGAAAATGAAAAGAAAAATTATCATATAAATGAATGCTGATTCTGGATCTTCCCCTTTATTGAGATGATATGATCCAGCGAAAAGCATGGTCAAGGCCACCATAAGTGCCGATGGTCTGGTCAAAAGCCCCGCAATGATCATTACAGTTAAAACCCCCTCACTGAATGCTGCCAAGAAACCAAAATAAACATGCCCAAATTCAATACCAAAGTGATTCATTCCGGCTTTCCCAAGCGATTGCCAATCTTCTGGTCCGCCACCGATTTTTTTTAGTCCATGTAATGCCATCAAATAAAAGCTCGAGACCGACCTCAACATCAATAAACCCCAGTCTAAACCTGTAGGGAGAAGTTCATCATCCCAGATCAACTCCAGAAAAGTGCTACTATTTGTCTTCATATTCCGCATCTTGAATATCCATCTTTTGTACCTGTTTCCGAATATCTACTTTTTTCTGCTCTTTGTTAACTCGACTTCGCAATGATAAGATGGGAAGCAAGATCAAAATGACACGATAGACACAATAGACCAGTAGGCCTATCAAAAATAACCTCAGCATAAAACTCAATAATCTGTTACAGGATTAAAAAATTTAGTACCAGATACTGGCTGACGGATATAATTGATCACTTCTTTCAAATCATTCTCATTGTTCACAAAATCAATATTATTTGTATTAATGATGACTAGTGGGGTTTCCTGATACCTGAAAAAATATTCCGTATAGACCTGGTTCAGAGCATCAATATACTCCCAGGTTATATTCTTTTCCATCCTTCGACCCCGTTTAGCAATATTTTCCATCAAGAGATCAGTATCTGCCTGAAGATAGATGACCAGGTCAGGTTTGATAACATTTCTCTCTAACAAGTTGGCCACTGTATCATACAACTGCATTTCTTTTTCATCGAGGTTCAACGACGCAAATAATCTATCTTTAACAAACATATAGTCGGTAACCAGAAGTTTTTGAAACATATCTACCTGTCTTAATTCTTGCTGTTGACGGTAGCGCTGGAGCAGAAAGAATAGCTGGGTCTGAAAAGCAAACCGTTCTGGGTCATTATAAAAATCTGAGAGGAATGGGTTATCTTCAAAATCTTCTAATACCAATCTTGTGCTCAGCTCTTGTGATAGCATCTGTGCAAGGCTGGTCTTTCCAACGCCAATAGGACCTTCCAAAGCAATATAATATAGGTTTCTCATGCCTCTTTCTCCATATGATGCACGGTCACATGTGAAGAATCAGGACAATGAATGAATAGTTCACGAACGGTAGTATTAAAAACTGGTATCTGAAGATCGGGAGCTATTTCTTTAAACGGGATCAAAACGAATCTTCGGGTCGCAAGTTGCGGGTGAGGAAGAGTAAGCTCTGCCGTTTCTATGACTGACCTTCCATGTACCAGTATATCTATATCAATAATACGGGGTATATTTTTTTCCCTTATTTTAGGTCGTCCCAACATTTGCTCGATGCGACGCGTCACATCCAGAAGATCAAATGGATTTAAACTTGTAATGCATCCCACCACCGTATTCAAAAAATATTCCTGCTCAGTAAAATAAAGTGGTTCTGTATCGTAAAAAGATGCACTCTGAACATCTGTTATATCATGATTAATGCTCAATGCGGTAATGGCCTGTGCCAGGTTTGATTCGCGATCACCCAGGTTCGATCCTATAGACAAATAAACGTTTTCAGACTTCTTCACGTTTTCTCACCATTTCTATCTCAACTGTATCGAGGCTAGCCATGATAGGTGCATGGGGCTTACGTATCCGAACTATTACCTGGTCCAGTGGAAAAGTATTTAATAGGCTTTTACAGACCTCTTCGCAAACAGCTTCGACCAAATTATAATCTTTTTCTGTAAATATTTCGGTAACGTTGTTTACTAGATCATTATAATTTATAGTATCTTCCAGACGATCACTATGACCTGGTTTTTTTAGTTCTAGTTTCAATTCAATGTCCAGTTCGAATAAACCATCCTTATCTTTTTCAAAATCATAAACTCCATGGCGAGCAGGTATTTTTAGGTTCTTTACGCGTATAGTATCCATCAATATTTATTTCAGTAGAATTATCTTGCGGTTAAAGATACTGTTACCCGCCAGTAAGTGAATAAAATAAATTCCACTGGCATCCACAGAAGCATCCCAATAGAAAGACTTCATACCAGATGATACTTGCTTGCTTAAAAGGGTTGAGATATGGCGACCATTGACATCCATTACTTGAAGGGTCGCATCGATCTCACCTAATACCTGAGGAATGAAAAAGTTGATA
>DCMX01000179.1:0-922 GCA_002321855.1 Fidelibacterota bacterium UBA1611
TTTACACGGTTTGGATTGGGAGGGTCTGGTGGTCTGGTGAGTGACAACGGTATTGATGACAGGACTTTGTCGGGGGATTTTTCTTGGTTCAAATCTTCAGAATCAACATTCAAATTTGGTATTCAGCAAAAGATGCTTGGATTTGAATATATAAATAAATTTCAGGATTCAACTCAATTCAAGATTAAGACGTCTCCCGTTGAGTTGGCGTCGTATGTAAAAATGAAATATGATCACAATAACCTGTTTATCATTGAGCCTGGGGTAAGAATAAACTATTATAATGTTTACCCCGATTCACTATATCCAGATTTAAGATTGGGGTTGAAATACCTGCTTACGGATGATCGATACATTAACTTCTCCGTAGGGAACTATCACCAGTTCATCAGCACTTTTCAGGATGATTTTAATCCAGCCATTTTGGATAATTGGATTGCTGCGGATGAATCCGTTGCCCCAGGAAAATCTGTACAAGTCGTTCTGGGATATGAAGAATATATAAGAAATATATATAAGATACAGGTTGAAGGGTATTATAAAGATTTAAAAAATCTGTTAACATATGAAGAAAAAAGATCTACAACGGATGCAGAAATATCTGATGAAAGTCTAGCAGAGATTGTTACTCCCGCAGATGGGTATGCCTATGGGTTTGAATTATTTGGGCAGAAAATGACGGGAAAACTAAGCGGCTGGCTGGCTTACACCTTCTCAGTCTCCAGAAAAATAATGAACAGTATTTACGCTAAAAGTGAGCAGGAATACTATACAAATTGGGATAGAACTCATGCATTCAGTGCATTAGGTAATTACCAGTTTAATAAGAAATGGGAAATGAACTGGCGATTGGCATTGCAGTCGGGTCAGGCCTTTACTCCTATCCTTGGTTATTATGTTCAAAAATTTCCTGAAAGCCCGG
>DCMX01000179.1:1273-2772 GCA_002321855.1 Fidelibacterota bacterium UBA1611
CCTGGTACCCGTAATTCATCTCGATACGAGCCCTATAGCAGATTAGATGTTGGTGTGGTTTATCACGCAAAAATTGGTAAAACAAATGTGGACTTTTTTTTCCAGATCATTAATACATTAAACCGCAGCAACACGTTTCGAAAAATTTATTCACTGGGTAGTCCTTTCAATGGTATAGATGATGATGGCGATTGGGTTGAAGAAGACCATGATGATAACGGAAACGGGAGACCGGATCCAGGGGAAACAAATGTAGATGAGTCTGATGAAGGGCGGATCAATGAACAAAGCATTGGGCTTTTCCCAATTATCCCGTCATTTGGTTTCACCTGGGAATTCTAATGATAAAACATTATTTATTAAACCTGATGATCTTTTCTTCAGTCCTATTTCACAGTTGTGACTTTAATGATCACATTATTGAATATGAACAAAACCTGGTGGTATTTGCTTCTATTGAAGCCAACTTTCCCGTGAAGGATACTGTACTGGTTTCCAGGAGTGCAAGTATCGATGAAGATGTATTCGCAAATGATCTCTGGGTTAACGATGCGATGGTAGTCTTGATTGACGATTCAACAGGGATTACGCTGCCCTTTATTAACGTGGGTCCGGGGAAATATTTTCCGGTCACAGACACATCGAGTATTCAAGACTTAAATGCGTATATAAACTATATCATCAGACCAGGGGCTACCTATAGCCTGGTTGTTAAAAATGAAATTGATTCTGTTATTGCCAAAACCACTGTCCCTGCAGCGATGAATATACGCCCCATTGATCTGGGGGATTATGAGTGCCCGGATGGAGAAGTATTGCCCGCTGGTGTGATTGATGTTAATAATTTAGACAGTCTTTCGTTTGAACAACTATTAACTTTTGCGAGTGACCCCATAAATTATATTATTTCTAATAATATAAATGTAGATACGGTGATCTACCGGTTCGGGGATTGTTTTACAAAAAGTTTTGCAAGCTATCCCATGTTTGGAGTGGATTTTGATGCGGATGATTATCAAACAGTTAAAATCCTATCTTACGCTCTGGATGCAAATAAAAGAGGGTTAGAACCACTCGATTCATTAAGTAATACACTAGATCCGGACAGCGGAGGATTTATTGATTATAATTATAACAGAATCAGGGACAGTGTTTTTGTCAACTTAATCTATGATACTACGCTTGGATTCACAATTTGGAAGGGACGTTACCTTCGGGATGAAAACTCCGTACCTTACAGAATTAACCCTTGGCAATGGAATATTGAGACAGCACCAACGCCGGTTATGTGGTTGTATTTTGATTACTATGGACTGCAGCTAATGACGTTTCAGGCTACAAGTGAATCGTATTTTAATTATTTCAGCGGTGACCCGGTGGGACTGAATATCTGGTTATTGCCTGACTCTAATTTTGAAGAGGGGCTTGGTGTATTTTACAGTTCTTTTGCATCACGGTTTTTAGTGCATGTGAACCGGGATGAATGAAATAATTACCAA
>DCMX01000044.1:0-6509 GCA_002321855.1 Fidelibacterota bacterium UBA1611
AGATAATCTCATCACCATATACTTTTAATAACCTGGCAAGAAGCCGTGCAACTTCGTGTGCACCAAGTATGATCCAGCCTGAATTATTTTTACGTTTGAGCTCTAAGATAGATGCTACAGATCCGCCGGTAAGGCCAGCTGATAGAACAGTGAGTGTGATAAGTAAAAAGACCAACGCACGTCTGCAAAACCATGATTGCTAAGTTCAATAACGAAGAGTGATGCTATAGCATCCGCTACGATTCCCCTTGGTGCAAACCAGGAAATAAGCAGTTTTTGATTTAGGGAAAGGTGAGAATGGGTTGTTGCTGCAAACACACTTATGGGTCGGATCAAGAACATGATCAAAAAAGTAGTCTGATATGACGGGACAAGGTTTGGGCCAGCATGCCGATAACCATGGCCAGACCTATCGTGAGTGCAGGATTATCCACCATTGACTTCCAGTGTTTCAATAATAAAATCAGTCACTATAAGGAAATCTTCACTGGGGACTTTTATCAGTTTCTTATTCTCTAATCGAATGATATAATAATCTCCACCCAACAATACATATTCCCCTTCCACTTTTCCGGTTCGCTCTGATAGGTCATCATAAGTATAAGTTTCTTGACCACTGATAGAAGAAGGGAACTCTTTTTGATCATTAATATTTGGAAGAAAAATAACTTTTTTCTCATCGTATAATATATGGTCTTGAGCAACTTGAATTAAATTTTCAGGAAGGATGGTATCAGAAACAAGAAATCTGCCACAGGCCATTATGGAAAAACAGGTCACTAAAATATATTGGGAATTGGTATAGCTCACCTTTTATTTTAACAGAACCATATTTGTTCTTTGATCTTTTTGTATTAAAAATACAAAAGGAATTTAGGATTGATCATAAATACGATATTTATGATCCTAACGGATCATTCCGGTTCCACCACGGCGCGGATCGCTAATCGCCTCAGATGGTGAGACAGCATTGACACCACCAAAAAATAAATTATTCTCATCCCATGGATGAAGTCGGATATCATCCATTGATGGTTCTAAGATTGTTCCGGGTTCATAATGGAGCACATTTCCTTCCAGATGGATCCTGGATGTGTGTACAGCAGCTTCAAGATCCATTTTTTTCGTAAATAGATTCAATATGACCTGAGAGATCGCAGACCGCAGACGATTGCTTCCGCCACTACCTAATACCAGTTCTACTCCTTTTTCCCCCATGACGATGGTAGGTGATATCATGGTGGGAAGCCGTCTCTGATGTGCCCATTGGTGAAAGCCCATTGGATTCAGGTCCTCTTCTCCAAGCATATTATTCAGCATCATGCCCAGTTCAGGAATAATATAACCACAGCCTTCACCATTGGTCGTTGTAACACTGGCCGCATTACCATGTTTGTCGATAATGCTCACGTGAGTGGTTGCACCCCTGGACGCTGGATCCTTTTCATTTTGTGAGGGAGTGGATCCTGAGTCGAACAGTCGCAAATAATGGCTAAAAGTTCTTGGCTCCAAAAGCTGAGATATCTGGAACTCATTATTCATATCAATACTGATCTCTTTTCTAGCAGCGGATGTTATCTGCATAGCTCTTATTAGATCTATAAGTTCGGATTTGGTACCGGTCTTTGATCGTTCTAAAAGCTGAAGAATAAATGTGATCAGTGTTCCGCCGGCAGATGGTGCTGGATTCGTATATATAGTTTTTCCTCTGAAATCACTCTTCAGTGGAACCCTTTCAGCCACTCTGTAAAGGGCAAGACCTTCCTTTGTTAATAACCCTTTTTCTCCAACTGTATTAAGGATCAGTTCGGCTCCATCCTTTTCATAAAAATACATATGCCCTTCTGCAAGCAGGCATTCCAAAAGATCCGCAAATCTTGTGTTTTTAAACCGGTCATCTTTTTTCAAAAGTTTACCATTAGGGCTGAAAATAACTTTCCCACCATTGGAATAGGTCAGGATCGGTTCAAGGATCTTTATCAGATAACCCTGAGAACTATTGAGAATGATCCCATCCCGTGCAGCATTCACAGCAGGTTCCAGAACTGCTTTTAGCGGGATCTGACCTAACCTTTGGTGAACTTTTAAAAGGCCTGCAATATTGCCGGGAATAGCAACGGAACCCTGTCCTATATGAAACTGCTGTTGACTAGGGCCGAAATCCACTATAATACTGAAGAAATCCAATTCTTTTTCAGGTTGTGGATGGGGCGTGTCCACAAAGAAATCAAATAGTATTGGCTCAGCATTCACTGGAGAAGCCAGAAAAGCACCACCACCACCGGGACCGGTAAGACAATATTCGGATACCATAGATGTAAACACAGCTCCTACAGCAGCGTCAAAGGCATTGCCCCCATTTTCCATTATATTAAAAGCAGCCTGCACTGTTGATTTTTCCCCGCCAGCTATTGCACCATATTTCATCATCGTTATTAAAGATACGGGGACGTTATTGGTGATACAAGGCTGTAAACTGATAACACGTTAGACGAATTTGAAAAGAACAAAGATCTATGCTGTTCATAGGAATATGCTGAAAACATTAATGTTGATTTAACATCAAACAAGTAAAATCGATCTATATCGGATGATAGACCTTCTGCTTTAAAAAGAATATTTCTATTTCAACAGCATTATCTTTCTCGTCTGCCTGAAGTTTCCCGCTTCTATGGTATAAAAGTATAATCCGGCAGAAACAGGCTGACCAGCGTAATCAGTGGCGTTCCATCTAATAGAATGGTAGCCAGCGGCTTGGTTCATATTAATAATATTTTTTACAACCCTTCCTACCATATCATAGATGGTGATGGTGACCCGACCATTCTCTGGCAGATCATAGTGAAGTTTAGTCATAGGATTGAATGGATTGGGGTAGGCAGGGTAAAGTGTAAAATAAGATCCTTCTGGTATATTGATCTGTGCAATATCCAATATCGTTGTCGAGACTTCGTGGATAGAACGATGGACATATTTTGCTCCTGCATATAAATAACCAGATGGTGTGAGTTCAAGGTCACCGCCAATAAAGTACATCTCATCCGGATTTAGTCCGGTTGTGAGCTCTGACCAGGTCTGACCTTCATCATCAGAGAGCATTATGGTCTGGTCATTTATAACATAGGTACAGCCACCCACACCAATAATATCCAAAGCGTGATCAATATCCTGAACCCAATCCAGTGATTCCCAGCTATTGCCGTTATCCGTACTGCGATAGTATCCATCAAATGATCCCGGCAGGGTGGTCAGAACGTAGATATGATCTTGGTCATTAATGGTCATGGTGTAGATTTGAATACCATTCAGGCCGGCATTGCACTGTTCCCAGGTTTGCCCCATGTCCGTAGAACGATACATACCATTAATGGTTCCAAGGAATATATGCCCCTGGGAGTTGAATTGTATATGCTCAACAGCATAGTTGGAATTATAATCAGGCAGTGGAATAGCTTCCCAGGTTGCTCCATTGTTCTCTGAGCGGTGAATATATCCGATACCAGTGTAGGTAAGTCCAGCAAAGATCACCCCTGATGGGTGCAGGCCAAATGAGGCACAGCCTTCCGGCGTGAACTCCCCTATGTCTGTCCATGTTTGACCATAGTTATCGCTGTAAAAAACACCATAGGCAAGATCAGCTAAATAAATTCGCCCATCACTGCTAAGGACCACATCCTGAAACGTGGGAGCAGGATTATTGGGTATCGGAAGAATCGTCCATGAAGACCCTTCATTTTCGGAATAATAAAGAACTGGTGTTCCTCCATTCGGGTTTGTTCCTGCCGCCAGCACCTGGCCATCAGGTGCTGAGCCCATCATGTATTTATACCCCTGGGGAATCTCTTCCTGCTGCCAAAAATCAGGACCGTTACTGTGTTCTATGAAAAAAGCCAATACCCGCTGGTTAAAATCAGCAAAAAAGGAATGGTCCGCGGTCATGACCTTGATCTGATCAAGAATATGGCGAACGGTTGCAATGTTCAATGTGCTCAGAACTGAAAACATATCCGGGCTGGTAATGTACTGGTGCTGTATGGAGTCATCTAAGACCACGAAATAGTGGTTATTGTCTATAAAGCCCATAGATTGGAATTCATTGAATATTTCATTGGATAAGCTGATATCGATTCCAGGGACACGGGCAAACCGCTGGGGGTATGCTGGTGAGCGATCGAGTTCATAGAAAACACTGGGGATACCTCTATACTGGAGGGTGTCAAAATTCATGTGTGCGGCCCAGTTTCCACCACCCAGTGCTGGATCATATTTTGCAGGGCAGAATATGGTTGGTGTATCAGTGAGCTGGTAGATTTCAGGTGGATTACCCTGGGATGAATACATGGCCGCTGCATTCAAGTTCAAAGCGTGGGAAACTATGGATGAAAAATTTCCTCCGTTGGATACTCCCACAGAATAAATAGGACTCTGTTGGTCCATATTACCACGAAAGGTAAAGGTATCTATCAGTGCCTGGATATTCCCAATATCAGTATTACCGTCAACTGTCCAGGAATTTATTTCCCACTTTGTAGTTCCATCATTATCCGGATCTCCCAGTGTCCGATCCTCTGATTCTGTGATTATGAGTCCGAAACCTTTTTCAAAAGCGTGCTGAAGGAATTGGCCCACTTCCACCCGCTCAATAATTTCTTCAGCATTTCCGTTACCTCCATGGAAGAAGAAAATTATTGCGCTCGGATCTTCTGGGAACTTGTAATAGACATTTTTTGGGTTTTCTACCCCTTGGATCAATTCATAATCGAATATTAAAGGACCAACTGTATCCTGATGTGCATATAATTCCACATCACCATCTGGCATAGTGAATGTTGTATGCCACTCTGAAGGATCGACCAGTAAAGATGTATCACCTGTCCACTCCTGGAATGTGGTTGTACCTGGATCCATTTCAGACCAAATATGGATCGTATCCCCTGTCGTATAGATACCAGATTGATAGCCACCATCGATCCAAGCCCATGAACCTTCCAGATCACCCGCCATCTCATCCTTGATATAGCTGGACCAGTTACATAATTGTCCCACATTATTGACCCAGTAGTCTATATCATTTTCCACATCTTCCGGGGGAGCGTTGCAAACGCCGATGGACATTTCTGCCAGGACCCATTCATTGGGGACAATATGCCAGCTCCAGGGCTGGTTGAAGCCGCCATCCCCATAATCCAGAGAACCATTAACATGAAGCACACGCTCTTCTTCCGGTAGCTCCAATTGTTCTCTGCATTGGTTTATAAGTTCATAGTTGTCCGTGGCAACGACATAATTGGATCCATCATCAGCACCATGTATGCCCACTGTAAAGTAAACATAAGTGCTGTCGTAGATCGGATCACAGGCAATAGTATCGGTCTCAAGTTCTTCGGAAACAAAAGCCTGCCACTGTTCTCCCACAGTTCTCGATAGGAACCAGCAAGCAGAGTCCACACTATCACTGTAACACTCCCAACTCCCGATTTCCCAAGTAGTTCGGTCTCCCAGCCAGGCAATGGTATCCGAAAGGATATTGAGTGGGACGGACTGGCTCATATCCAGGTTCTCTGGTAACCGTAGGTCCGCTACAGTTTCGAAATATGTATTTAACAGGTTCCAATCGGTGATCTCTGTGTGTGTGGCGCCCTGTTCCCTGGCCAGGATCCACTTTGCCCCCAGGGGGCGATGATCCTCAAAGATCCCGGTCAGGTTTTCGATGCGGTAAGGAAGATCATCCTCGGCGACGAACATATATCCTGGAACCTCGATAGCTGAACCAGCATGAGTGGTATCATGATATCCACCTTTCTGAGTGATAAAACCAATTACCCGTTCTGGGATCCATTTGGTGAAGTGGTAGCCGAACTGGCCTCCCCAGGAATAGCCATTAATGAAAAAGGGTGTATTTTCAATCTCAGGATGACCAGAAATGACAGCAAAAGAATCCATGGCAGCGATAACGGCATCACCAATACCCGAATTCATATGCATGTTAAATATGTGTGCCCCCATGAGAATGAAGTCATTGCGGGATGAGACCTCACGCAGATTCTCATCATAGACAATATCCCTGGAATCCCCATTATTGTGATGCATGAACCAGTAAACGCCATGAAACTCATCAATGGAATCCGCAAGCCAGATCCGGAAATCGGCATAGTTGTAGGTAGCTGTATCATTTTCCGGAATAGAAAGGTCGTACACCTGTGCTGAAAGAAAAGTGAAAAAAAGTGGGACTACGTAAAAAGACCTCATGACCATTCTATGATTTCAATCCGATCTCCTCAAGCCGTTCATCCAAGTATTCTCTAGCTGTGTAGTTTTCACTGAGCATAACATCATCCCTGGGATGAAGAAAAAGGGGCATGGAATAGCGGCTTTCATTATTTATGTCACCACCGGGGTTGATCACTCGGTGAGTAGTAGAAGGGAAATAACCCCTTGATGCTTCCTGTAACATATCACCTGCATTAATGACCAAAGACCCTAGATCGGATGATACCTCATGCCATTTG
>DCMX01000044.1:6895-15980 GCA_002321855.1 Fidelibacterota bacterium UBA1611
AGGTTAATATCCTCATGAGCAGCCGCTCGAACTGCACTATGTTCTTCTGTCCCATCCAAGGGTGGATAATGGATCACCCGTAGCAGATTGGTTTTACTTCCAATTATCATGTCTTTCAGGGGTACACGATAATGGGCTTTGATATGCCTTGGTGAGTTGGACTCTATCCACTCCAAGAGATTGGATGTAACCCCTAAGATCTGATCATACAGATCCATTGTTGCTCCGCTGAGTTCATCAGGAAAGCGGCCCCATGGGTAAATATGGTAGAATTCCTTAATATCCTTGGCTGTATATCCTTTGGCATTCTCGGTCCCAAATGGAAAATAGCCGTCCTGTTTTTCCGGGTCGAACTGGTAATTGAACTTGCTCGTAGAAGCAAAAAAGAGTTTCCACTCATTGTATACTTTATTGACCAGTTCCATGGGGATCGGATGATGGGTCAGGATACCAAATCCGGTCTCTTTAAGGGATTGGGTAAAATCGGCAGGGGCATTCGTGTCCCTATAATTAACTCTGAGGACCTGCATGGCTGGAAATTAAAGGACTTAGTCTAAAGAGACCAGTTGGATGCCAGCCTCATCGGCGTGGGCCAGAATATGTTCATCCCGATAGAATTCATCGTAGTAAATAGCCTGGATGCCGGCGTTGGCGATGAGTTTAAAACAGTTATAGCATGGTGATGCGGTCACATATATCTCAGCCTTATCTATCTCCACACCATTCTTTGCAGCCTGGACTATTGCATTGGCTTCAGCATGAGTGGTGCGGATACAATGACCACCCACCATTTCATGCCCAGCATCATTGCAGTGAGGCAGACCTTTAATGCTGCCATTATATCCTGTAGACAAAATGGTCTTATCGCGGACAATAACTGCACCTACGTGTTTGCGGTCACATGTGGAACGGGTCGCCACTTCTTTGGCGATGTTCATAAAATAAGTTGGCCAGGTAACCCTGTCTGACATTTATTATTTATCTTTATTAAATATTTTTACAGCATAGCGTGGTTCGCCATAATAGATTTTATCTGCCACCTGAGCTAATTGTGCGGTAAGTATAAGATAGGCCCAGGTTGGGACAGTGACCCCTGCGCAACCTTTTATTATCACCTTTTGATCTTGGAACCGGTCAAAATCCATTTTGTTCACCTGTTCACGAAAAGAATTCTCCCGGATGATACCACCATCTAAAAAATCGTCTAAGCGGATGGTTTCCATGATTAAAAATAATCTCGAATTGAGCCTAAGGATTGACAGAATTTATCTATATCGGATATATCGTTATATATATAAAAACTGATGCGGGCAGTAGCTGTCTCACCTAAGGTATTCATCAAGGGTTGTGCACAATGGTGTCCGACCCGAATGGCAATATTATCCTCATTTAGAAACTGTGCAAGATCATGGGGATGAATATTTTCTATATTAAAACTGATCACTCCCCCACGATCTTCTGGACTGCCATGGATACGCATTCCTTCGATATTGTTAAGTTTTTCTATTGCATAGTCAGTTAGTTCTTTTTCATGTGCTTGTACACTGGTCATATCCAGTTCTGACAAATAATCCACTGCTGCTCCCAAGCCAATAGCTTGGGCAAAATTGGGTGTCCCCGCTTCAAATTTATAGGGCACAGCGTTCCACGTGGATGATTCCATGGTAACGGTCTCGATCATTTCACCGCCACCCATGAATGGGTGCATAGATTCCAATATCTCCATTTTACCCCATAGAACACCTACACCAGTAGGTCCGAGCATCTTATGACCGGAAAATGCTAGGAAATCACAATCCAGCTTTTGAATATCTACTGGAAGGTGGGAAACACTCTGGGCCCCATCAAGAATAAATATAGCACCCACATCGTGGGCCATCTGCCCGATCTCAGTAGCTGGATTGATCGTGCCCAAGACATTCGACATATGGGTGATGGAAACAATTTTGGTCTTTGGAGTAAAATATTTTTCATAATCTTTAAGATCCAGGTCTCCAGACTCAGTAATTGGGATATAACGAAGGCTGGCACCATTGCGCTGTGCTGCCAGTTGCCAGGGAACCAGGTTCGAATGGTGCTCCATTTCAGATACCAGGATCTCGTCACCGACATTGAGCTGTGTACCCAATGAAAAGGCCAATAGATTTATGGAACCAGTAGCGCCACCAGTAAAGACAATTTCTTTCTCAGATGTGGCATTGATGAAATGAGCCACTTTTGTCCGAGCAGTTTCAAAACGTTCCGTGGCTTCGCTTCCCAAGGAGTATATTGCACGGTGTACGTTCGCATTAGCTTCTCGATATACGCTACCTAAGGCATCTAAGACCGTTCTTGGTTTTTGGGATGTGGAGGCACTATCCAGGTAGATCAGGGTAGGGTCAGAGAATATTGGAAAATCTTTTTTTACATCTGAAACGGAAAATGCCATTTTACAGCATGCCAAGTTCCAGTTTTGCTGCTTCTGACATCATATTTTGGTTCCATTGAGGCTCCCAGACCAGTTCTACATTTACGTACTGTACTCCATTGATTCCTTTCACTTTACGGTCTACCTCATCTGCGATCACGGGCCCCATACCGCAGCCGGGTGCTGTAAGGGTCATTTTGATGTTTACGGACTTACCATCATCGTTTTCAGAAGTATCCAGGTCATAAATGAGTCCTAGTTCGACAATATTCACAGGAATTTCAGGGTCATAACAGGTTTTTAGCTGGTCCCAGACCAAATTTTCGGTAAAATCATTATCTGTTTCAGGTTCTGGTTTCTTCTCCACTTCGAAACCAAGAGCATCCGCATTTTCAGCAGTGATCTGCACCATATTACCATTAACCAGAATGGTATAGTTTCCACCTAAGGCTTGAGTGATCCGTACCACGTTGCCTGAAAGCAGAGTGACCTTGTCACCGGAAGGGACAATATAAGCATCCACATCTCTCGTGAGGGTAATGGCTTCGTTAGGAATAGAGCTCATACCGCTATTTGTTGAATTTTCTGTATAGCGCTCGCAAAACCATTGGTCCGCTGATTGGATATGGACCCATCCAGACCAATAGAATCCAGGACTGTTTTTCCATTCACAGATTGGATCTCAGTTGATGAGTGACCATTAAATATTCTTTCTAATACATTTAAAAGACCTTTCACTATCAGGGCATCTGAGTCTGTGCGGAACTGGTAAGTTCTATCTGTTGCTAATTTTGCCACAACCCAGGCCTGTGATGTACATCCATATATCTTATTCTGTTCGGTCTGATCATTCTCTTTTAGACCTGCAGATTCTCGAGCCATATCCATAAGCTGAACAAACTTATCTTTAGGGTCATCAAAGATGGCAAAAAGCTCAGCCAGTTCGGATATAGATGTCTGAATGGTCATTTCTTTGTCTTTTCCATTATCCAAGTGTCCAAGGCTTTAATGAGATAATTTTTTATGCCTTTATGGTTGATTGAACCCAGCAATTCCATAGCAAAACCGCGGATCATCAAAGATTTTGCAGTGATGGCATCCAGACCTCTGGAACGAAGATAGAACAGGGCATCCTTGTCCAGCTCACCTGTACTGGAGCCATGAGCACAGCGCACATCATCAGCATATATTTCCATCTGAGGGTTGGAGTTTATAACAGCCTTTTTAGAGAGCAGTAAGTTTTTATTGGTTTGTTCTGCATCTGTCTTCTGTGCATCTTTCCGGACGACCACTTTTCCATTAAATACTCCTGATGAGTTCTCCTTGAGGATAGATTTAAAGTTCTGAGAACTGGTACAGTTGGGTGCAAAATGATCAACCAGTATATTGTTATCCAGGTGCTGGTTTCCGACCGATAGAGAGAGACCATTTAGAGTACATTGGGAACCTTCCTCCTTCAAATTCACCCTGATATTTGACCGTCCAAGTCCACTACCCTGAGAAAGCTGGAAAAAGTTATACTGACTATTCCTATATAGACTTACGTTGAGATTGGCTACATACTGAGCGGATACAGGATTTGACTGAATACGAATATGATCTAAGTGAGAATTCTCTGCTATGGAAAAAATTAGAGATGAATTCTGAAATGTTGAAGTAGCATCACCCAAATAGTGTTCGATAAGTGTAGCTGAGCTTGACTCATTTATGTCCACATACACTCTGGGACTAACCATAATAGGATCAATACCAGAAGAAATAACCAGAATGCGAACTGGTGTTGTCAAATTGATATTTCGATCTATCATAAGAGACAGACAACTGTCCATAAAGGCTGTGTTCAAAAGGTCAAATGGATCATCTGCTGTCGTTTTAATTTGACCTGACCTTTCATTAATGTATTTCGGACCGGTAAGTACCCTGATGCCATCATGATGGGATGATAATGCTTTCTGATAATGTCCATTATGAATGACGATAGTTTCCACACCTTCCATCTTATAGGTGCTTCTATCAATGATAGTGACCGGGTCGTCCAGACCGTCTGAGATTTGGTATGATTGTTTCTTCAAGTGTGACAGATCTGTAAAACGCCAATCTTCCCATTTTTGTGTGGGGAAACCAGTTTTGAGAAATTTGGAGAACGCCTTTTTCCTTATTTGATGGATCGGATCATGTGCATCATCCCGATCCAATAATTGGTCAAACTGTGTTTGATAATGAGCCAGGGTCATGCCGACTCCAGCCAACGGTAACCTTTTTCTTCGAGCTCAATGGCCAGGTCTTTATTTCCAGATCTCACAATTTTCCCTTCGATCAACACATGTACATTGTCAGGGTGAATATATTTTAGAAGGCGCTGATAGTGGGTGATCACCAGGAAAGAGCGCTTTTCATTGCGGTAATTATTGATGCCCCTTGCAACGATCTTTAAGGCGTCAATATCCAAACCGGAATCTGTCTCATCCATAATGGAAAGCTCTGGCTCCAAGCACAGTAGCTGAAGTATCTCATTGCGTTTTTTCTCGCCTCCGGAAAAACCTTCGTTCACAGCCCGCTGAAGATATTCCGGTTCCATATCCATTTCAGTCAGTTTTTCCTTGATCAGTTTTAAGAAGTTTGCAGCATCCAGTTCCTTTTCTCCATTGTGTTTACGCTTGGAATTAACAGCTGCCTTCAGGAAATAGGTATTATTGACCCCAGGGATTACCACTGGATATTGAAAAGACATGAAAATACCGGCCAGAGCTCTGTTTTCTGGTGACCAGTCTAAAATGGATTCACCTTTGTAGACTATATCACCTGCAGTGATTTCATAACCGTCTCGACCAGTGATTATATTGGATAGAGTACTTTTTCCGGAACCGTTCCGACCCATGATAACATGCATTTCACCTTGTTTGATCTTCAGGTCAACACCATGGAGAATCATCTTTCCTTTAACACCAGCGTGAAGATTCTTTATTTCTAACATATGATGAATTTCTTGAACTATCCGACGCTGCCTTCCAGGCTGACTTCCATAAGCTTGGTGGCTTCCATAGCAAATTCCATTGGCAATTCATTAAAAACATCCTTGCAGAAACCGTTGACGATCATAGACACTGCATCCTCCGTACTGAGTCCGCGCTGGTTACAGTAGAATAATTGATCATCGCCAATATTGGAAGTGGTGGCCTCGTGTTCCATCTGGGCAGTAGGATTGCGTACATCAATATATGGAAAAGTATGAGCAGCGCATTTGTCGCCAATTAGAATTGAGTCGCACTGAGAAAAATTGCGTGCGTTCTCGGCCCCTTTCATGATCTTCACTTGACCACGATAAGCCTGTTGTCCGTGGCCGGCCGAAATACCCTTGGAGATAATAGTGCTTTTCGTATTCTTCCCCAGATGGATCATTTTTGTACCTGTATCCGCCTGCTGGTGATTGTTCGATAGTGCTACAGAATAAAATTCACCTACAGAATTATCCCCTTTTAGAATACAGCTGGGATATTTCCAGGTTACAGCAGAGCCGGTCTCGACCTGGGTCCATGAGATCCTGGAATTCTCTTCTAAACATGTACCGCGCTTGGTGACAAAATTATATATCCCGCCTGCACCGGTCTCCGGGTGCCCCGGATACCAGTTCTGAACCGTGGAATACTTGATGGTGGAATCTTTATGCGCTATCAGTTCCACCACTGCAGCGTGTAGCTGGTTCTCATCGCGCATGGGTGCTGTACACCCTTCCAGGTAGCTGACATAGCTTCCTTCATCAGCGATAATTAGTGTACGTTCAAACTGACCTGTCTTTGCTTCGTTGATCCTGAAATAAGTAGAAAGTTCCATAGGGCAGTGCACACCCTTAGGGATGTAAACAAATGAACCATCACTGAATACAGCAGAATTTAAAGTAGCAAAATAATTGTCTGTATAGGGTACCACCGTACCAAGATATTTTTTGACAAGATCTGAATAATCCTTTGCTGCTTCAGAGAAACTACAGAAAATAACCCCATGTTTTTTTAGTTCTTCGCGAAAGGTAGTGGTCACCGAAACACTATCAAAGACAGCATCGACTGCTACACCACTAAGCATTTTCTGCTCTTCAAGTGGAATACCTAATTTATCATAGGTACGTAAAAGTACGGGGTCCACTTCGTCCAGACTTTTTAATTCTTTTTTCTTGGGCGCAGAAAAATAGCTGATATCCTGGTAATCAATATCAGGATAATGAACCTTAGCCCAAGCAGGTTCTTCCATTTTTAGCCAGTGGTGGTAAGCTTTGAGTCGCCAATCCAATAGCCACCGTGGTTCTTCCTTTTTATTTGAAATGAACCGGATCACATCCTCGTCCAATCCTGGCGGAAGAGTCTCAGATTCAATATCGGTAACGAAACCATACTGGTAATCTTCACTGATCTTCCTATCAATAAGATCGGATGAGGTTTTTGCAGACATAGAAAAAATTAAATGGTTTGTTTCATTTTGCGATCAGGCTGAGAAAGATGTCCCACAGCCGCAGGTTCTTTCTGCGTTGGGATTTTTGATCTTAAATCCACCGGTGAGCATATCATCGGAATAGTCTACGGTTACATTTTTCAGGTAGAGCCAGCTTTTCAGATCACAAACAACCTTAAGACCATTGGTCTCAAAGACCTTGTCAAAATCACCTTGAGCCATGTCAAAGTCCATTTTATAGCTCATACCGGAACAGCCGCCCCCTTCCACGGACATACGCAATACATGATCTTCTTTTCCTTCGGAACTCATCACGGCCTTCAAACGTTTTACAGCTTTTTCGGTGACAATAATTGTGGCTGCCTGAAAATCCTGCTGTTGATCCATGATGTTTTTTTGTATTTCACTCATTTTATTCCCATTTCACATCGGTTTTTGGTTCATTTTTTGGAACCATTGTTGGTTCAAACCCTAACTTCGACCTTGCTTTATCGCTCATCATTTCCGGCTGCCATGCCGGGTCAAATGTGACGGTCACATCTACATCATGCACTTTATCGAGAGCGGAAACCTTTGTCTTGATATCATCCGCCATATATTGTCCCATTCCACACCCTGGCGTAGTGAGAGACATAGTAACGACAACATCTGTTAGCTCTCCTGCTGTATCCTGCAGGTCAATATTATAGATCAGACCTAGGTTCCAAAGATCTACCGGTATCTCCGGGTCGTAGCATTGTTTGAGAACATCAATTATTTTTTCCTTTAATCGCATATTATTCAGGCTATGTCAGCAAGTGTCATATTATTAAATATATTCCGTATTATATCATTGATCTTATTTATGGGTGATCGAATATTGCAGGTATCGATCTGGTCACAGCCGATCTCGAAATAGCAGTCCATGATGCCCATTGGGCCCTCAAGGATCTCAAAAAAATGGGTCATATTTATAGTAGCGGGATCTACCAATAATTTGTATCCCCCAGCAGGGCCCTGCACAGCTCCAATGATACCGACTCTGGCTAATTTCTGCAGTGTTTTGGCTAATAACTCATAAGGAATGCCGTACTGTTTTGAGATTTTCTTGGCAGAAGACAGGTTACCATCATCCTGCTCCTGCAGATGGCGCAGAGCAATAAGTCCATACTCAACTTTGCGGGTAATTTTCAACATAAACGTTTAATCAGGCGAGGAAAATAATAGACTTACCATAGTGTCGCAAGGAATAATTACGACTATTATAGTCGTATTAATTAATCTATTTTAATACTATGGTTGCCTAGTTCCCTGATCTGTCCGATTTTAAAGGACGGCAGATGGGTTCTTTCTGCAATGATACTTAAAAACTCTTCAGCATCTTTACTGGGAAGTGAAATCAGTAGTCCTCCAGATGTCTGGGCATCAGCGGCTAAAAGTCTGTCTGTCTCAGATAAATTTTCTCCAAAATTAACCTGATCAATGACATGCTTGAGATTACGGCGTGTTCCACCAGCAATCATTCCTGCTTCTGCCAGGTTTCGTACACCAGGTAAGAAATTCAATAAGGAAAAACTGATCCTGGCGGAAACTTGACTCCCCTGGCACATTTCCTGCAAATGACCCAGCAGGCCATAACCCGTTACGTCCGTAACAGCATTGACCTTTAAACCATTTAATGCCTTAGCCGCTTCTTTATTCAGGGTTTTCATTGAATCCACTGCAGAAGTTATGGTTTGGACGCTTGCCAATCCTTTTTTGATAGCAGTGGCTGCCACACCAGTTCCTAAGGCTTTTGTAAGTACCAAGGTATCTCCCACTTGAGCACCGGAATTGGTCCATATGGATGCTTCATCCACTTCACCAGTCACTACCATACCATACTTGGGTTCTTTGTCATCCACTGAATGTCCGCCTACAATGGGTATACCTGCTTCAGCTGCTTTGTCAGCACCACCTTGGAGAATAGTTGATAGGATTGATTTGGGGAGGTCATTGATAGGAAAACCGACAATATTCAATGCAAAGAGTGGTTTTCCGCCCATAGCGTAAATATCAGACAGTGCATTGGCTGCAGCAATTAGACCGAACTCATAAGGATCATCCACGATTGGAGTAAAAAAATCCACTGTTTGGATCAATGTTTTTCCACTATTTAGGCGCACGGCTGCTGCATCGTCAGCTCCTTCGTAGCCAACAACAACAGAATCATTCGTCGGCATCTTTACATCACCCAGAACCTGGGCTAGGTCACCC
>DCMX01000072.1 GCA_002321855.1 Fidelibacterota bacterium UBA1611
ATCTTCCACCCAAATTGTGTGCTCACTGGTCTCACCATTATCGACCAGAATTTGAACAGGCATTTTAAAAAGGTCAGTCTTTTTTCGGTCCTGCGTTTGGAGTACGTGAAGCCTTAAGTTTTGTGTGCGCTGATTATATGACCAACTCACATCGTACTCAGGATAGCCGGGTTCGTAGACCCACTGTTTAAAGAACCAATCTAAATTCTTGCCGGTTATTTCTTCGATAGCTTTTTTAAGGTCAGTGGTCTCTACGTTTTTCATTCTGTTTTCACGCGTATAATGGCGGATCGATCGCCAAAAGCCTTCTTCACCCAACACATCTCTCAACATATTCAGGATCAGGCTGCCTTTTGCATACACATGGGAATCAAATAACTCCATGGGTACAGAGTATTCATAATGGACAGTGGGTCGACGATTTCTTTTATCGTTTCCATGGTATGCCCTGATCTCATTGAGTCTGATGTAGTCACCATTATCTGAACCCAGATCATGAGTTTGATATAAGCGAGATAAAAATGTTGCAAAACCTTCATTCAGCCAAATATTTGCCCAGTTTCGAGTTGTAATCATGTCACCATACCACTGGTGAGCAAGCTCATGTGCCACCAGACCAACACTGCTATGATCAGGTACTGCTCGAGCATCGTGCATGGTGCGGTCGGTATTGTGGGTAAGCGTAATATTCTCCATTCCGCCAAACATAAAATCTGCAACAATTACCTGGTCATACTTTTCAAAAGGATACTCGACACCGGTCACATTATTAAAATATTTCATCATATCAGGTGTTTTACCAAATGATCGATGGGCCTCATTCTGATTTTCAGGATATACCCAATAATTGATCGGCAGGTCGCCCAGTGAATCTTCTACCTTAACATATTCACCCACAGCGAATGAGATAAGATAGCTTACCATAGGAAAATTCTCTCGCCAGTGGAATGTGTGGGTATTGTTATCATTCTCTTTATATGATACTAATTCACCATTAGAGATCGCTTTGAACCTCTGGCCCACTGTAAGTATGGTCTCAAAAGTGGCACGATCATTGGGATAATCATAAAGCGGTACCCAATGATGGTTATCCGTTTCTTCACCCTGTGTCCAAGCCTGGGTTCGCCTGTCCGGATATGTAGAGTCCGGTTTAAAAAAATAGAGCCCCGTCCTTGGTGTTGCCGTATAGTTCATTGTTAGATCCAAGGTATCGGTCCAACCATAGGATCTTCTCAGATCCATATGCACCTGATCCTCACTCTGAAAAAAAGGAATATCTTTACCGTTCAGTCTCACACGCCGGATAACCATATCTTCTGCATCCATATCTATTTGAGAAAGAGATGAACTGAGCGGGCTTAATGTATGTATCACACTCCCTGAAACTTGATCAGAAATGAAATCCAAACGGATATCAATACGAATATGGTGAATATCCACATTCCGATCTCGAGTATGATGCCTCGGCTGCTTGTCAGCACACAATAATGAAAAAAATAATAAAACGATCGCTGTTCTTTTCATGATCCACCTATTGGTTCAAGTGGGAAATTAGATTAGTAAAGATTACTTAGCCATTTATCATTTTTCTTACGAGAAGTTCAAAATAATACGAGCTCTTTGTTGCAAAATAATAAATCAACAGTTTGACCTGGATTAGTTTATTATCCAGTGATAATGGGCTACGCCTTTTCGAAAAAGAAAAAATATCCGTAAAAAAGAAAGGAACATTTCTGTTCCTTTCTAATTTTTGGATCAAGGATCTTTAACCAAGATAACGGCGCAGACTTTTACTTCGTGATCTATGGCGAAGGCGCTGGATCGCTTTTTCTTTGATCTGACGGACCCTCTCACGCGTTAGATCGAATTCTTCACCTATCTCATTCAGGGTCATCGCACTATCACGATTGATACCAAAATACATCTCAAGCACAGCTCTTTCCCGTCCGGAGAGTGTTTCAAGAGCACCGGCAACTTCTTCCGACATTGATTCCCTCATGATATTCGCTTCTGGTTCTTCTACCTGATCATCTTCAATTATATCCATCAGGCTACTATTCTCCCCCTCCTGGAACGGAGAGTTGAGCGAACTGTGCCGGCGAGAATACTGCATTGCCATGAGCACTTCATCCCCACTCATTTCTAATTGCCCACCGATCTCATCCCCCTTGGGCTGGCGCTCTACTTCCGCTTCTAACTTCTCTGCGGCCCGGGTGATCTTAGTGATCGTACCGACACGGTTCAGCGGAAGACGGATCAATCTGGATTGTTCTGCCAGTGCCTGTAGGATCGACTGACGTATCCACCATACTGCATAAGAGATAAACTTGAACCCTCGTGTATGATCGAAACGTTTTGCTGCTTTTATGAGACCAAGGTTCCCTTCATTTATTATATCAGCCAATGAGAGTCCATTCCCCTGGTACTTTTTTGCTACCGAGACCACAAACCGCAGGTTGGCCTCAACAAGTTCCTTCATAGCCCGTTCATCGTTTCCCTGAATCCGAATGGCCAATTCCACTTCACGCTGTGGTGGTAGTGGATTGAATTTTCCAATCTCTGCCAAGTACATGCTTATGCTTCCACTGGAAACCTTGCTGGGCTTTATTAATTTTTTCTGACCGTTCCCTTTTGCAGCGACAGAATTATTTTTGGACAATGTAGTTTTCTTTTCTTGTTTTTTTTCTTTTTTGGACAAGGGTGGGCCCCCAATTAGTTGAATTAATTACGAGTACAGCCTGAGAGTATACAGAAAAAAAATTATTTTATGAATAATATCTTCTGAGCAAGGCGTTTTTCACCCGATACAAGCTGAATAAAATATGTATTAGAAGACAATGATCTGCCCTGATCATTAAATGGCGACCAGACCAATCTACCCCTGCTCTTTGTTTCAGATGATAATTGATGGTTATAGACTATGTTCCCTAATGAATTATATATCTCAATGGAAGCGGGTGCATTATTTGATACCCTAAATTCAATTGTCGCCTGTCCATTGAACGGGTTGGGATATGCGGGGGACAGTTCTATTGTTTCCGGTAATAACGGATCAGTATCGATAATTGTAGCAAAGGAAGGATAATGTTCAACACCAGTCTCATCCAACACAACAAGTTCACCATCATACAAAGGCTCCCAGAGTAAGTTCGCTGCAGCACCATCAGAAGGTGGACCACTCAGAATAGACCAACATTGGTCAGATTCAGCGATGGACAAGCCACCCGCACCGCCATAAATATATAATGACTCACCATCAGAAAAGATAGAATTGACCATTATCGGACTTACACCCTCACCTATTAACATTGAAAAAGCAGACTGAAGACCGGTCAATGTGTTTCCGTATAAAGATATTTGCTGCATGATAAGCAACATGATCAATTCTGAATCTACGACCGATGACCAACCATCATCCTCCCAGCTACCTCCTCCAAAGGTCTGGGGCGGATGCTCATCGAGCCAGGATTGATCCATGCCCTGATCCGTTATCAAACCATAAAGCAGATCCTTGGACACATTACCGTTATGCACAAAGGAATAGGTTATACCACTATGAAATAACCAAGGATGAGGGTTAGGTATGCTGCTCGCCCCAGATGTAGCAGCACGTACATGGCCTACGCCAATTTTTCCAGATCCTTCCTGGAACAACATATCAACCGTTTGCCAATAGGTCGCTGAATCTTCGTAAGCAGATTGTTCAGACCGCATGAGCGGTTCCAGGGGATAGGTTTGTTCGATATCATACCGTAAGAGCGACCAGCCATTAGGATTATATTGGCTCTGGATATAAAGATCATAGAGCTCACTGTTCAGAATAGAGACCTCTTCATCAGTGACAGTGTTGAGGGTTAGACCGGCCTTAGTGCAGACCGCCCAGATCCTACAGGCCGATAAAGGTGAAGACCATAGCACGATAAAAAATAACAAAGATGATATGGTCCTTATCATTTACTGCTGGACCTTGCTAATATAGTCCAATACTTGTTTCTCAAGCATATCTAATGGCAATGCGCCATTACCCAGTACAACATCATGGAACTTTCGAATATCGAAAGATATACCCAATTCTTTTTCAGCTTTAGCTCGTAGTTCAAGTATCTTCAATTCACCGATCTTGTAGGCTAATGCCTGTCCGGGCCAGGCAATGTACCTATCGATCTCGACAATAACATCGTTCTCTGTTTTGGCAGTATTTGCAAGCATTAGATCAATAGCCTGCTCGCGTGTCCAACCCAAAGCATGCATACCCGTATCTACAACAAGACGGCAAGCACGCCACATCTCATAGGTTAATTGACCGAATCTACTATACGGGTCCTTGTAGAATCCCATTTCTTCTCCCAATTTTTCAGCGTATAAGGCCCACCCTTCTACAAACGCAGTATATCCACCATATCTACGAAATTTTGGGAGATCCTCCAGCTCTTGTGCCAGCGCGATCTGTAAATGGTGACCAGGGACCGCTTCATGGAGCGATAAAGCTTCCATTTCATACTTGGGTCGGGTATCTATTAGATAAGTATTTGCCATGAAAAAACCAGGCCTTCCAGCTTCCTGGGATCCAGAATAATAATAAGCCGTTGGAGAAGCAGGAGCCTGATAATCTGGAATACGCTTTACGCCATAGGGCAAACGAGGCAACTGTCCAAACAATTGCGGTAATTGCGCATCGGCCTTTTTACAGATCACCCTGTATTCATCTAATAGGTCATTTTCATTTAAGTAATAAAAATTTGAGTCCGCCCGCAAGGAATCAAGGAATTCTTTAAAAGTGCCTTTGAACCCAACTTTTTTTATAACCAACTTCATTTCTTGTCGAATTCGATCAACCTCATTCAGACCTCTCTCATGAATCTCTTCTGGGGTCAGGTTAGTGGTTGTATAATCTTTTACCCTGTGATCGTAATAAGATCTTCCACCCGGTAGAGCGGTAGCAGAAATTGTCTCCCTGCATGCTGGTAGATAGGTCTCACTAATAAAGGTATACAGTGCGATATAGGCCGGATAAACAGACTGTTTTAACGTGGAAGTGGCTTCTTCTATGAAATTATCTTTTCGGGAACCAGAAAATGAATCAGGGAACTCTTTGAACGGACGAAAAAGTGGTGACTCTACAATGGGTCTATTATACTGCGCCTTGATCTGATCTGGGACCAACCTCAGAATGATCTTTGGGTGTGTCCAACCAGTCTCTATGCCGCGTTTCATCAGATCGATTGTCTGCTCGATCTTCTTTGGGAATGCTCTAAGCCTGGAAATATAGTTCTGATAATCCTCTG
>DCMX01000088.1 GCA_002321855.1 Fidelibacterota bacterium UBA1611
ACCATCATTATCAAAATCATAGGGGCCCACCATGTTCCATGGTGGTCCCGCTGGGAAAAGTCCTCCTGCGCCCCAGGCATCATTTTTCCACTTTATGGTAAAGGAGCTATCAATATCAGCAGCATAAATCCAGACAGAAACACAATACATTAAGATTATAACTGTTAATCGATATAATTTCATTGGTCATCTCTTTATTGATCTTCAATTCATGAAGATGATTATGGTATATTTAAGTAGAAGTTAGAGCGCCATGAAAAAATTATCCAATACATCATTCAAAATAATCTATTTTTTCTTATTGTATTCAAGCGCACTTGCACAAGAGCCCTTTCTGGAAATCCGGCCCTATATCGCACCAAGCTATGAGCAATACCCTACTTCCCAACATGTGGATCATCACCATCCTTATTCAAATGTGGCAGACAATCTTTTCCTGAGATTTGATGGTATCCAGTTTACGGATGATGTGATTTTCCCCGAATGTATTTCAGGATCTTCATGCTATGATGGCCATGCTGGAATAGATTATTATATGCCATTTGACACGCCTATTCTTGCCCCGGGAAGCGGATATGTACTATGGGCATCGTTTTCTGCTCCGGCGGACCCTTGTCCTGGGGGAATTACACCCAATGGTGATCAGGGAACTATTATTATTGCTCATGGGAATGACTATTTCACGGTTTATTTACACATGAACCCTCCCTTGAATGTTTCTGTTGGAGATAATGTAGAAACGGGAGACACATTAGGTTTCACTGGCAATACCGGGTGCGCAATTAATGCCCACTTACATTTTGAGGTCAGAAAAGAAAACTGGTTCTTTGATACCAGCGAGCCTTACGCGGTAGACCCCTTTGGGTGGTGGAACGAGAGCAGTGATCCCATCGAAGAAATTCGCGGTAATCGCAGTGAATGGCTGTGGGTTTCAGACTCCCTGATAGATGATGGAGATAATGGGTTTCAGCGCTTTAAAGGACCAGACTGGACCTATTTAAGTTCTGGGTTTAATAATGACTGCTGGGCTGCCCCTCCAACAAATGACCCCGAGGAAAGCCGACACTATGCCATATGGGTTCCACACCTGGATAGTGCTGGGGAATACAATATTGAGATGTTTTTTCCAGCTAATGTTGATGCTGTGACGGGGGCTATCTACGAGATCAATGTAAAGAATGAAGATGGCATTAGCAATACTACAAATGTCACCGTAAATCAAAATTCAAATCCGGGTAATTTCACAATCATAACCACGCTAGATCTGCCTGCTGGTTCTAAATGCAGCGTAATCCTTCGGGATGTTGTACATGATTCTTCCAATGGGGCGAATGTTGTGTTTGACGCAATTCGATTTACAAACATATCAACTACTAACATTTCTGAAGATACTCCGGCTCATATTATTACAGATAATATTAACATAGATTCTGTGTATCCAAACCCGTTCAACGCTTCAACCACTATCCGGTATAGCAGTTTACGGTTGGGTGATATCTATATCAGTATAATTGATATAGCGGGCAACCACATCAACACAATATATATAGCGAATCAAATTCCCGGGACGCATTTATATAAATGGATGGGCACAGATTATTTAGGTCATCATATCCCTTCTGGAATTTATTTCTTATCCGTTGAATCATCCGGAACTAGAAAAACCCGAAAAATCCTTCTATTAAAATAGTGTTCATAATCTTCATCCCAATAATATAATGGTACGTATTTAATATAGGATGTAGCCTTTGAAAGAGATTTTTCGTTTACCCCTTATAATATGCTTGCTTTCTTGTTCGCTTTTTGGTCAGAACATTGCCGTAGACGCCCCAAAGATACTTTTAAAAGACATTGGGTTTAGTCTCATCTTTTCAGGGGAATTCGGTGATAATACTGTCTATTTATTATCAATCAATGGACAAAACTTTAAACCAAATAAAATAACCAGTAAAAAACTTTTTTTTAGTAAAATAAAAATCTCAGAAACTGGAACACACTTAGTCTCCCTATCTAATGAGTCGGGTTTCCTGGATATCTTACAGAGTCCCATCAATTGATCAAAGAAGGCGCAAAAGATCTGCTTGTTACGGGCATCACGCCAATATTTATGGGCGGTGACCATTCTGTCTGCCTACCTATTCTACGGGCCATTAAAGAAAAATTAGGTCCCGTGGCTCTTGTTCATTTTGATCCACACAGTGATCTTTGGCCTGGATATTTTGATAGTAAAGATACCCATGGAACCCCTTTTCGCAGGGCCCTGGAAGAACAATTAATCGATCCTTCCAGATCAAGCCAGATAGGATTGCGTGGGCCTCTCTATGATAAAGAAGATTATAATATGTCCCGGGAAGCTGGCTTATTAACAATTCCTGGCCCCAGGCTACATAAGATCGGAATAGAAAAAGCTATAAAAATTGTTAGGGAACGATCGGATGATGGCCCAGCCTATCTGACTTTTGATATTGATTTTGTTGATCCTGCCTATGCGCCGGGAACAGGGACTCCGGAAGCGGGTGG
>DCMX01000116.1:0-379 GCA_002321855.1 Fidelibacterota bacterium UBA1611
GGCAGACAGTCTTTTTCTGAGGTTTGATGGTATCCAGTTTACGGATGATGTGATTTTCCCCGAATGTATTTCAGGGTCTTCCTGCTATGATGGCCATGCTGGAATAGATTATTATATGCCATTTGACACGCCTATTCTTGCCCCAGCAAACGGATATGTACTATGGGCATCGTTTTCTGCTCCGGCAGACCCCTGTCCTGGGGGAATTGATCCAAACGGTGACCAGGGAACAATAATCATTGCTCATGGGAATGATTATTTCACGGTTTATTTACACATGAATCCTCCCTTGAATGTATCCGTTGGAGACAATGTAGAAACGGGGGACACATTGGGATTCACTGGCAACACCGGATGCGCAATTAATGCCCACTTACAT
>DCMX01000116.1:734-4401 GCA_002321855.1 Fidelibacterota bacterium UBA1611
GTTCTTTGATACCAGCGAGCCTTATGCGGTGGACCCCTTTGGATGGTGGAATGAGAGCAGTGATCCCATCGAAGAGATTCGCGGAAACCGCAGTGAATGGCTATGGGTTTCAGATTCCCTGATAGATGATGGTGACAATGGGTTTCAGCGCTTTAAGGGGCCCGATTGGGTCTATTTAGGTTCTGGGTTTAATAATAACTGCTGGACTGCCCCTGCTACAAACGACCCGGAAGAAAGCCGACACTATGCTATTTGGGTGCCTTACCTAGAGAATGCCGGTGAATACAAGATTGAGGCGTTTTTCCCCGCAGATGTTGATGCTGTGACAGGCGCTATATACGAGATTAATGTAAAAAATGAAGATGGCACCAGCAATAATATAAATGTCATTGTAAATCAAACTTCAAATCCGAACCACTTCACAACTATTGCCACGCTAGATCTGCCTGCCAGTTCTAAATGCAGTGTAATTTTGCGGGACGTTGTCCACGATTCTTCCAATGGGGTGAATGTTGTGTTTGATGCAATTCGATTTACAAACATATCAACTGCTGGCGTTTCTAAAGATACTCCGGCTCATATTATTACAGATAATATTAACATAGATTCTGTGTACCCAAACCCGTTCAACGCTTCAACCACTATCCGGTATAGCAGTTTACAGTTGGGTGATGTCTATATCAGCATCATTGATGTAGCAGGCGACCATGTCAACACAATACATATAGTAAATCAAATTCCCGGGACACATTTATATAAATGGATGGGCACAGATTATTTAGGTCATCATGTCCCTTCTGGAATTTATTTCTTATCCGTCGCATCATCCGGAACCAGCAAAACCAGAAAAATCATTTTATTGAAATAGTGTTCATAATATTCATCCCAATAATATAATGGTGCATATTTAATATATGATAGAACCCATGAAAGAGATTTTTCGTTTACCCCTTATAATATGCTTGCTTTCTTGTTCACTTTTTGGTCAGAATATTTCCGTAGATGCCCCTAAGATACTTTTAAAAAACATTGGGTTTAATCTCGTGTTTTCTGGGGAATTCGATGATAATACTGCCTATTTATTATCAATCAGCGGACAAAACTTTAAACCGGATCAAATAACCGGTGAAAAACTTTTTTTCAGTAAAATAAAAATCTCAGAAACTGGAACACACTCAGTCTCTCTATCTAATGAGTCGGGTGCTATCTACCAGTTTAATAAAAATGTAATCTCTGGTTGGATATCTGTTCTTCCTCCGCTTATTGCCATTATCCTAGCCTTTATGTCACGATCGGTCATACCCTCACTGTTTGCAGCGATCTGGTTCGGGGTTTGGTCATTAAGCAGTTTTAGAATGGGCGGAATTATATCGTCACTGCTTGATTCTTTTCATTACTATATATTGAACACACTAATTGATCGTGATCATGCCGTCATTACATTGTTTACTTTAATGCTGGGCGGGATGGTTGGCATCGTCTACCGCAGTGGCGGGATGCATGGGATTATACAGCATATGATCAAAAAGGCCAATACCCCAAGAAAGGGTCAAATTGCTATTTGGCTTTTTGGTATTATCATTTTCTTTGATGATTATTCCAACACGCTTATTGTAGGAAACACATCCCGACTTCTCTGTGATAAACTAAAAATATCCCGGCAAAAACTTGCCTACCTGGTAGATTCAACGTCTGCACCGGTTGCAACCATTGCTGTTATCACTACGTGGATTGGTTTTCAAGTTGGTATTATTGCTGACGCACTGCCAGGATTAGATGGCCTTAATGAATCTGCCTATATGCTTTTCATTCACTCAATTCCCTATAGTTTTTATCCGTTTCTGGCAATTATCATGGTAGGGTTTGTTGTTTTTTCAGGAAAAGACTTTGGACCCATGGTGCATGCAGAAAAACAAGCAAGAATGGGTATACAATACAAGCCGGATATGTCAGAAACTGAAACAGAATCCGGGTCAGACGGTGATGATCTATTTGTAAAAAAGAACATTCCTCACAGGGCTATAAACGCGATTATTCCCATTGCAGTATTGATTTTTTCAATGTTTTATTTCATCTTCACATCTGGAGAAGGCGATTCGCTCAAAGATATTCTTGGCAGTTCGGACACTTTTGGCGCTTTGATGCATTCTACCTTATTAAGTGCTTTAGTGGCTGCTGGGCTTGCATTTAGCCAGGGCATTTTAAACTTGACTGAGACCCTGGATGCATGGTTCAGTGGATTAAAATTCATGCTGATGGGAATGCTGGTTTTATTATTGGCCTGGGCCCTGGCTGATATTTCAAAAGATCTTCATACTGCGGATTATATTGTTTCCACCCTTGGCGATTCAATCCCCATGTCTATCTTGCCAACTATTATTTTTTTGGTCGCAGCTGCCACAGCATTTGGTACAGGTTCCAGCTGGGGTGTTATGGCTATATTAATGCCGCTGGTCATTCCGCTAACCTGGGCTGTGATGGTTAATAATGGCGCTGCCACACCTGAAAACTATCATATTTTATATTCATCAATAGCCTGTGTGTTAACAGGTGCCGTTTGGGCAGATCATTGCTCTCCCATTTCTGATACAACCATTCTCACATCCATGGCATCGGGCTGTGAGCTCATGGATCATGTTTGGACTCAAATGCCTTATGCTCTTTCTACCGGTGCGGCAGCGTTGTTATTGGGAACTCTGCCGGCTGGCTTTGGGGCACCCTGGTGGATCCTGTTACTTCTGGGGATTCTTTCCCAAGGCCTGGTGATAAGATATTTTGGACGCACCGTGAATTAATTGGAGAATTGGTATGACTAAAAAATACGAGCCACTGAACGCTATGGAATATCCTCGCTTTGAAGGAATTCGAACTTTTATGCGCTTGCCCCATGTAACAGATTTGACTGATGTTGATTTCGCACTGGTCGGGGTTCCCTTTGATACAGGTGCTACATTTCGTGTGGGGGCCCGTTTTGGTCCCTCTGGTATCCGGGATAACTCTCTTCTCCTTCGCCCGTATAATCCTGCTCAGGATATTGAGATTTTTAAATACTGCAATGGTGTAGATTATGGAGACCTGCCAATTATCCCTGGATATCTGACAGAGTCCCACCAATTGATTAAAGAAGGCACAAAAGATCTGCTTGATACGGGCATCAAGCCCATTTTCATGGGCGGAGACCATTCTGTCTCCCTACCTATTCTACGGGCCGTTAAAGAAAAATTAGGCCCTGTAGCCCTTGTTCATTTTGATGCACACAGCGATCTCTGGCATGGATATTTTGATAGTAAGGATACCCATGGGACACCTTTTCGCAGGGCTCTGGAAGAAGAATTGATCGATGCTTCCCGATCAAGCCAGATAGGACTGCGAGGGCCTCTCTATGACAAAGAAGATTATAATATGTCCCGTGATGCTGGCTTATTGACAATTCCCGGCCCCGAACTACATAAGATCGGAATAGAAAAAGCTATAGAAATCGTTAAGGAACGAACGGGTGATGGGCCAGCCTATCTGACTTTTGATATTGATTTTGTTGATCCCGCCTATGCGCCAGGAACGGGGACTCCGGAAGCAGGTGGATTTACCGGCTACGATTCTATTTCATTTGTGCGTGGTTTGACTGGGATTAATTTTATTGGGTTTGATATGGTTGAAGTCATGCCTG
>DCMX01000223.1 GCA_002321855.1 Fidelibacterota bacterium UBA1611
AAAATTACGTCCCAGCTAAATGATATGAAACTACCCATAGATGTTTTTACTGATTGGGCCAAAGACGGTCGAGATGAACGTATGGCAAGAGGCCATGCTGATTCAGTAAATAGCATGATAGATTTCGCCCTTGAAGGTCAGGTTGACCCATTCACTTTTATTGATGCTGGATGTGGGAATGGTTGGGTGGTTCGGATGATGGGGAATCACCAACTATGTAAAAGAGCTACAGGAGTGGATGGCTCTGAACAAATGATCAAAAAAGCCATATCTTTTGATTCTGACAACACTTACCATTGTGCCGATCTTGTAGATTGGATACCCAATAAAAAAGTAGATATAGTTCATTCAATGGAAGTATTCTATTATGTTAAAGACCCTATTGGCTTAATTCATCGTGTGGCGAATCATTGGCTCAAACCTGGGGGGCGACTGATTATAGGCATTGATTATTATTCAGAGAACGAGCCTAGTACATCTTGGAATAAGGAATGTGGCATATCCATTATGACCCGGCTTTCAGAAGCAGAATGGTTATCTGGTTTTAATAGCTCAGGTTTGATTGATGTATTATGCTGGCGAGTAGGTGCCAAAGATGATTGGGCCGGCACCTTGGTGGTGACAGGCCTTATGCATTATTAAGAGCTATTTTTGAAAATCAGCAGTTTGATTTACGATTGATATTAATGTATCAATTTTTTTTTCGGGTATGGATTCATACACAGGTAGATAAACCGTATTAACCATATAAGTAATGCATTCATTTGGTGTCAATTGATTTTCTCCAGTGGCTTCTATTGGATTGAGTTGGGATGAATTAAATGTTGCATCAAATCCGTTTGAGCGAAGTTTTGAGACTATTTTTTGTTTGTTTTTGCTCTTAATTGGAAAAAGCCAATAAGTGTGCGTTTCATTAAATAACCCATGAATATTTGAATCACGATTTAATCTTTCCCGAACATAGTTCCCAGCATTAATTCTGCCTAATAAATGATTCTTATTCATTGTTGACAATCGATACTTTAAAAACTGTAATTGAGATGTGCATGGACTTTGGCGTATAAGTCTGAAAAGGTCAGACAATTTGAAATTTCTAACTGCGGATATAATTAGTGCATCATAATCAATTCTAAATAGGCGGCAGAAAAAAATATACATACCATAGAATAAAGGAAATGAGAGAGTTTTCAGAAAAAAATATTTAATAACTTTACTCATAAACTTAATTCTCGAACTTTTATTATAATCCTTCAATCGTGATTCCAATTTCTTATATAAATTGTGATCCAAAGTCAGTGCGACAGAACATCCAAGTGCAGACACCGATTTGATGGACCCAAAGCTAAACATGCTAATTGTTGTTCGAGGGTAGAGCAAATGTTGCGACATTCCTTGAAATGCTTGTGCAGAATCTTCTACAATTTTTATCTCCGGCCGATTAGCTAATGCTTCATATACAATATCCATTTCCATTCTTGAACCAAATAAATGGCCCACCACAACCATTACGGTTCTATCAGATAAGGCCTGCTCAATTACACCCGGTTTAATTTGAAGGGTTGACATATCAAGATCAATTGGAACCACCTTTAAATCATGGGTTTGAACGATGTGGACCATATCAGGAATGTTGATACCAGTCATGATAACTTCACTACCTTTATGGAAGTTCAATTCTGATAGTAGTGCATCAAAAATAGTACGTACAGACAATCCAATAAGGACATTTCCATTGGGCCATAATTTTTTAATGCTATAACTAATTTGATTTCTATCTAATAATGGATTTAGACAATATCCGAGAGCATTCAATAAATCAATATATTTAAAATCAAGCCTCTTGCGTGGATAGACAATCATACGAATCTATTAATCATGGTGGCTTGAAGATTCATCTTTATTAAAAGCGAATAGAAATCAATTATTTACGGGGACGTTTTGATCCAGGAATAAACCCTGGCTCATGCCCGCAAAGAATTTCTGGAAAAATTCCATTTCATGTACGCCACCGGTAGATAAAATCTTCCCATCTTGTTCAATCTCACCACTGGCACTAACGCGGACATTGGTTTCACCATCGACTAATTCGGTCAAATTGATGGTCACTTTGTATCGATAAATCTTTGGTCCGTCAGGGCCATCATTATGACCATGATTACCCCCCAATAGTGGTCTTGAATCATTGCTACCATCGTCACCAAAAATCATGGCTACAATGATGGCAATGACAGCCACTGCGCCAATGGCAAGACATGCTTTTTGGCCAGCACTTAGTTCCCCTTCTGGTTTTTCATTGGCCAATCCCGCCTTTGCATGTTCCGTTGTTCGGCTGGCGGTAATTAATCCAATATCAGAATTCAAGACTTCAATGGTATAGTCCATGTCTTGAAGAGAATTGATGGCTGCTTTTAGTACGGATTTTAAATCACCGGGGAAAGACCGAGTTTCCATTGCCCTGGCAATGGACGTAGCCGGTTTATCGGTTCGGGGCATATTGGTACAGCCAGAAATGCCCATGACCAAATAAGCAATAAGTGACATGTAGAAGAATCGACCCGATTGGGTCTTAGGATGAATAATGTTTCTTAACATTTAAAAGGAAAGACTTTGGTAGGCATAATCCACCACACTTTTATTGTCGTCAAATGTGATAATAACCGTGAGTGATTTTGAGGATGTACTTGCGGATGATTTGCTACCCGTTCCCGCACCGGTAAACCAGCTGATGGGGTTTATAATCCCAAAAAATGTCATAGATTTAGCTTCTGACTCTCTTGATATGCGATCATACGTCCAGGTTTCTCTACCTTGTTTATCCTTGGATATAATATTGGGAGCCCCCAATACTTTGGTGATTTCTGTTTGGTTTGCCCCTTTCGTCACACTGGATTGAACCATTCCCATGGTAAGCTTGTTGGACTCTTGTGG
>DCMX01000181.1 GCA_002321855.1 Fidelibacterota bacterium UBA1611
TAACAATCCGTTAAGTTCAATGTTTCTCAAATAAAACGACCGTTTCAATATGCGGTGTGTGGGGAAACATATCCACCATGACTGCACGGTCAACCCTATAGCCATTCTCTGAAAGCACCTTTGCATCCCGTGCCTGGGTAGTGGGGTTACAGGATACATAAACTATCTTTGATGCCTTAAGCTTGGGGATATGTTCTGTCATGTCTGGGTGCATTCCTGCTCGTGGCGGGTCCAGGATCAGAACATCAGGTCTGGGGATCTTTCTTGGTAGCTGCCCTGTCTTAAAAAAAGTGTCCAGATTTGCTTTCATGAATTGTGTGTTGGTGATCTTATTACGTTCTGCATTATGTTCTGCATCTTCCAGAGCAGAACGGATCACTTCGAAACCATATACTTTTTTAGCATGGTCAGCCAGATAGAGTGAGATAGAACCTGTTCCGCAATAAAGGTCATAGACCACCTCATTCCCAGATAGACCGGCCGCATTCAAAACCTGATCATAAAGTTTCTCCCCCTGAACCGTGTTGGTCTGAAAAAAAGAGTTAGCGGATATTTCAAAGGTCAGGCCCCCTATCTTTTCTTCAATCACAGGTTGTCCATAGATCAGTGTCTCAAACTCTCCAAAGGCTACATCAGCTTTTCTGGTGTTCACATTATTAACTATGGATGTGATCTCAGGAATATTTTCAAGAAGGCCATCTATTAATGGAGAAAGTTTATTCATATCATCGTATGCGGTGACCATATTTACCATTATCTGATCTGTGCGAACACCGAAACGAAGCATTAGATAGCGTAAAAACCCAATATGTGTTTTCGGTTCGTATGGTCGCAGGTCAGGGTTTGCCAGACATATATCACGAGCTTCAGACAGAATCTTATTCCCGATCTTTGGTTGGATATGACACTCATCAATGTCCAAGATCTTATCATATCTTCCGGGGATATGAAGACCAAGAGCAAATAATGATCCCTTATCCACTGATTCATTTTTCAAAATCCAGCGGTTAGAAGAAAAGGTGAATTCCATTTTGTTCCGATAATTGAATATGGGATCAGCTGGAACGATTTTATCAAGCTTGAAACCAGAGAAACCGCCCAAGCGATCAAAAGAGTCCTCTACCTGCCGGGTCTTTTCAATGATCTGTTCTGAGTAGTCCAGGTTTTGAACCTTGCACCCACCACAAACCCCAAAATGTCCGCAGGGTGCATCAACAGCCTTGGATGATTCATGAATAATATCTAATGAGCGAGCCTCGGCATAGCCCGGTTTTTTGCGATATACCATGGCTTTAACTGTTTGGCCTGGGATAGCATTCTTTACAAACACAACAAAATCATTATAGTGGGCCACTCCCTTTCCACCATATGATAATGATTCAATTTTCAGTTCAAGCTCTGAACCCCTTTTTATATCGAGTCTCTCACTCACTCTTCAATTCACTCAGTATTGCGATAGCCGAGCTAGTACCTATCCGGTTCGCACCCGCAGTCACCATTGTATTTAGATCGGATAATGTATTGATGCCACCGCTAGCTTTCACACCCATTTCCTTACCAACTGTTTTCCGCATAAGTCTTACATCTTCTGCTGTAGCACCCTTTATAGAGAATCCCGTGGATGTTTTTACAAAGTGGGCTCCCATAGTTTTGGCAATATTACAGACGGTCACTTTTTCTTCATTGGTCAATAGACATGTTTCGATTATGATCTTCACACAATTTCCGTCTGCCGCGTTCACGACCTGACCTATTTCTCTGTTTATTAGATCTAAATTGCCATCTTTTAGGGCACCAACGTTGATAACCATATCAATTTCTTCTGCTCCCTGGTGTATAACAAAACGGGTCTCGGCATACTTCATTTCGGGTGACACAGCACCTATGGGGAATCCAATCGTGGTTCCTACCTTGGTTTCATGATCCTGGAGATATTCAACGGCGAAAGGCACATAAACTGGATTAACGCACACAGAAACAAAATCATGTTTGATTGCATCCTTGCACAATTGCCCAATATCAGATATGGTCGCATCCGTTCTGAGAAGAGTATGATCGATGAGCCTGGCGATATTCACGAATCAGATAAGATCTTTTATCTTTCTTATTAACTCTTCTGCCTGATGTTTCACTGGTGCTTCTGCATATATTCGGATGATATGTTCTGTATTGGATCTTCGTAGGTGGACCCATTGATCATCCCATGTAAACTTAATTCCATCCAGTGTATTCTTCTCAGCATCATCAAAGGCTGTACTGACCTTTTCAATCAAGGCTTCCGGGTCAATGCCTTCCAAGTTGATCTTATCCTTGATGATCTCAAACTGGGGTAGCCCCTGATGGATCGCGCTCAAGGGTTTATTAGTTTGTGACATCCTATTCAACACCATTGCAACCGCCACAAGAGAATCACGACCCAAATGAGCCTCCCGTAGTATGACCCCACCATTCCCTTCACCACCAAAATTAGCATTTATCTCGTTCATTTTATTTACAACATTGATCTCACCAACAGAGGACCGAACAACCTTACAGCCATTCTCCTCAGCAAGTTTATCAAGAGCAAGGGATGTGGACAGGTTGGTCACGAACGTTTCTTTTTTATCCACATCTTTCATGTAGCCATCAGCTGCCAGAACCAGAGTATACTCTTCGCCCAGCGGTTTTCCCCTCTCACTTACGACAGCAAGTCTATCTGCATCAGGGTCCACTGCAAATCCAGCGTCTGCTTTTTGATCTATCACATTCTGGACTAGGTCTGACAGATTTTCTGGCAATGGTTCAGTCCCCCTTGTGAAGTTGCCATTTGGTTCACAGTTGATCTCTGTCACATCACAACCCAGTGATCTCAGCATAGCTGGAAGGGCGTTCGCGCCGCCGCCATTGACAGCATCAACAACAACCCTAAAACTGCGGTCCTGGATACGATTAAGATCAATACAGGAAAGACTGGCACAGGCAATAACATGTTTCTGGATAGCATTCTTTTCCGGCCATACCATACCATCTTCATCTTCACTATCCAAGACCGGGTCATCATCCACAAGTGCAAACAATTTTTCACATTCATTTAAATGAAAAAAAGTGCTATCACCACGGAGAAACTTCATACCATTCCATTCAATAGGGTTATGACTGGCAGTAATAATGAAACCACCGACTGCTTCAGTATTATGAACCATGAACTGTACCGTTGGAGTGGGTACGATACCACAAAGAATGACCGTTCGACCTAAGCGAACAAGCTCATCTAACATGACACTGACGATATCTTCTCCGGATTGTCGGCTATCACATCCAGCCATCAGGACCCCTTCCGGCAGGACCTGATGAAGCCCACGAGCATATCTTTTCACTGTTTCCGGAGTAAGATCAGTATCACTGATACCTCTTACTCCGGAAATACTTCTGATCAGCATAGTCTATAAATACTTGATTAATTCAATGGAATTAAATTCGTGAGGTTATTCATGTGTTCCAAAAAATAAAAAGGGTTCGATACTTATCGAACCCTTTTACGTTATAATTATATCAGGAAACTACCGGCGACGGCGATTAGCTCTTGGATTATTTCTCAGGGCCTCAATTCGTGCCATACGAGCTCTGCGTCGTACTGCTTTTTTATTGGCCTCTCGTTTTTCATCACTTGGTTTAACATAGAAAGATCGGCTGCGTACCTCCCGAAGGATCCCAGCCCGCTCCCATTTTTTCTTGAACCGGCGAAGGGCCCGCTCCAGAGATTCTCTCTCCCTTACTTGAATTTCAATCACTAAGATCGCCTCCTTAAGGTCTGTTGTCATTCAATCAGAATAGCCGGCGATTTTACCGGCTGATCTTGAGACAAACAAGGACTAAACCAGAGACGCAAACTCTTCAATTGTAAGGTCCTCTGGCCGACGAGAAAAATCGATTTTTTCAACAGCCCCATCTGGGAAGGACCAACCTTTCAAGGTGTTTCGAAGCATCTTGCGGCGTTGGCCAAATGCTGCTGAAACAATCTTATTAAAACGTAAATAATCTGAATCTGGGACAAGGGGTTGTTCTTTCTTTGTAAACCGTAATATTGCAGACTCTACTCTTGGTCGGGGTATAAATACGTTTGGAGAGATCGTGAAACAATATTCAACATCCAGATAGGCCCTTGTTACCACGGTAAGCCGTCCATAAGCCTTTGTGCCAGCATTCGCTGATAATCGTTCGGCTACTTCTTTTTGCATCATGATAAACGCGTCTGACCAATAATCCAGTTGTTCAATGAGCCAAAAAATGATGGGTGAAGTAATATTATAAGGGATGTTTCCTATGACGCGTACTGGGTTTTCAATGGGCATTTCATCAATTTGCTGCAATAAAATATCACCATGAATGATAATTAGATCTTGCAGTTCAGTTTGATCCTGTAAATACTTGATAAGTAGTGGGTCAACTTCAACAGCAACCATTGCCTTCACTTTTGAAAGGATTCTTTCGGTCAAAACGCCTTCGCCAGGACCGATCTCTAATATTAGATCATCGGGGCGGGGATCAATAGTTCGGGTAATTCGTTTTAATAGATTGGGGTCCGCCAAAAAATTCTGGCCCCATTTCTTTCGGAAACTATGATTCTTATTAACCACAGAATATCCGCTTCACTATAAGACCAATATAAATTGGTGATTTAATATACATTCATAATACTCATTGAATATTGGTATTATTATAGTTTCAGGTTGAAAAGTTTTACCGCATTTGCAGTAGTTCTTTCAGCAATAACTTCTAATGATACATCATGGATATCACTAAGCTTTTCAGCCACGAACCTTGTGCGTCCAGGCTCGTTGGGTTTACCACGATAGGGAACCGGACTCAGAAAGGGACAGTCTGTTTCCACCAGAGTTCTATCCAAAGGAACATTTTTTGCTACTTCCGATAGGTGACTATTCTTAAAGGTCAGATTCCCCGAGAACGATATATAGTAACCCATATCCATGAATATTTGCGCTGTTTCTATAGTGCTGGAAAAGCAGTGTGACACACCAATTACATCTGGGAACTCTGAGAGTATCTTGATCAGATCTGTGTCAGCATCTCGGTTATGAAAAATAACTGGCTTTTTTAGCTCTTGTGCTATATTCATTTGATCACGAAAAACACTTTTCTGAATCTCCGGATCTGAAATATTGCGGTAATAATCCAGCCCCATCTCTCCAACAGCTACCATACCGTCAAAGCTCATTAGCTCATAGATCTGATCGATAAAATCCATTGGTGCATTCTTTGCATCATGGGGGTGAACCCCAGCAGATGCGAAAATGTTCTGATTGGTTTGGGATAGTAGCAAAGATGATCGTGAATCATCCATATTGGTCCCCACACATATAAAATGGGTGACATCTAATTCTTTTGCACGATCTAGGACCGCTGGTAGGTCATTCTTTAGATCATCATAAAATAAGTGACAATGGGTATCTATGAGCATCAGGAAACATTGAGACCAGAAGGAAGGTCGTTATCATCAAGCCCTACCAGTGTCAGCGAGCTCTCATCAGAAGCAGCCAATAGCATTCCCTGAGATTCAACCCCCTTGATCTCTACTGGTTTAAGGTTTGCGACCAGGATGACCTTTTTCCCAATAAGATCGTCTGGCTTATAGTATTCTGCAATACCAGCCACGATCTGTCGGGTATCTGCACCCATTTTGACCTGAATCTTCAATAATCGGTCCGCACCATCTACTTTTTCTGCTTGAACAATTTCAGCTGTCCTGAGATCAACCTTTTTAAAATCTTCAAACGTGATCATATTCTCCGGGTTTTCAACTTTTATTTCGGGTTTTTGTTTTTCCATTTTTAACTCAATTCTAGGGAATAATGGTTCATGGTGTCTTAATTCTCTGCCAGGTTGGAGCCCCCCCCACTTGGGTGATACGGAATCATTGTTGAGGGCATGAAAAAGATCTTTTGTTCGATTGGGCATGACCGGTGACAGTAGCATGGCGCTAATTCTCAAGGATTCCGCCGCAGTATACAATACCCGACCAGCTGAACTCTTATCTTCCTTAATCAGTTTCCAAGGAGCCTGATATTCCATATATCGATTGACGCTACGTATGAACTGAAATATTTCTTCGATCGCATCATTGATGTTCATTGATCTTATCTTATCATTTACCAGCTCAACCAGATCCTCTGCGGAAGACCTTATATCCAGCTCAGGCTGGGTTAGCTTACCAGGCTCCGGAAGTATACCAGCAAAGTTCTTTTTCACCAATGTAGTGATACGGCTTAACAGATTGCCAAAATCATTTGCCAGGTCACTATTGTATCGTTTAATAAAAGACTCCAGGGTAAAATTGGCATCCTGTCCTAATACCATTTCGCGCATGAGATAATATCGAACTGGGTCAACACCATAATCATCTATCAGGTCCATTGGGTCTATCACGTTTCCCATTGATTTACTCATTTTAGATTCCCCCATTAGCCACCAGCCATGAGCAAAAATGGATACCGGAAGCTCGATCTTGGCAGACATGAGCATGGTTGGCCAGTACACTGCGTGCGTGGTCAAGATATCCTTCCCAATAAGATGATATGACGCTGGCCACCACTTACTAAAAGATTCTTGATCACTACTGAACCCTGCCGCAGTAATATAATTTATGAGCGCATCAAACCAGACATATGTCACATAGTTTGAATCAAAAGGAAGTTCGATTCCCCAGTTCAATCTCGATTTTGGACGGGAAATACACAGATCATTAAGCGGTTGTTTTAAAAATCCTGCGATTTCATTCTTGCGATGTTCAGGCTGAATGAATGTTGGATGGGAGCTAATATGATCTATTAGTGCTTGCTGATAGTTCCCCATTTTAAAAAAATAATTCTTTTCTTTGAGTTCTTTGATATCCCGAAATTCTCCAGTCTGTGCTTCCTTATCAGTGATGAAACGCTCTTCGGAGACCGAGTATAATCCTTCGTACTCATCCTCGTAAATATCCCCGTTGGCATAAACCCTCTCCAGTATATCCTGAACCACTCTTTTATGCCTATCTTCCGTGGTACGGATGAAATCATCATTAGAGATATGAAGTTTTTCCCATAACCTTGTGAATCTTGGGGCCATTTCATCACAATGTTGCTGCGGTGCTACATCACGATTCGAAGCAGCCTGCTGAACCTTCTGACCATGCTCATCAAGCCCAGTTAAAAATAAGGTTTCTTCACCAGCATTACGATGGTATCGGGATAGAACATCTGCCAAAATGGTCGTATAAGCATGACCGATATGAGGATCATCATTAACATAATAGATCGGTGTGGTGATATAGAATGCTCTATTATTCATTCACGTAAATATCTTTGTATATCCAGTAACAAATTCGTCAAGATCAATGGCATATATAGATTTTTCAGAATAGCATTAAGAGAATCTTCCAGACGAAGTGATATGGCCATCAGATCAGCATGAGGGAACGATTCGTTAAATGACACCATATCTGATTCAATAGAAGTGTCTTTTAAACCAGTGTTAACGCCTTTCCGCAACCGATACGCACCCCGAAACCAGAGTGTCATCAAGCTGAAATGAAATTTGAACTCAGCTGGATTATGGCCAGCTAATTTTCCATATGTTTGGGTAAATGTCCGCCATTTATCAGGACTCTGATAAACTACTGTTTGAACCAAAGAACGTACTTGACCAATAGTTTCTTCCACTGGGTGTGAAGATAAATTTCGGGCTTGATGGATATTACCCCGGCTTAGTCCAACAATAAAGTCTGCGGTATCAGCATCGAGATCATTCTCAATAAGCCATTCAAGTATAAAGTTATCCGGTAGGCGTGGTATCTGAATATTTTGGCAACGGGATAAAATCGTTTTGAGCATCAATTCTTTATGATCTGTAACCAGAACCAGAGTTGTGTTTTCCGGCGGTTCTTCAAGTATTTTTAGTAAAGCGTTGGCAGCTTCAGCCTGACCAGACGACAGGAGATGAGCATCGAAAAAGAGGACAATATTCCTTCCTACAGAATCATGTTTCAAGAGTAAGGATCGTCGTAATTCCCTAATAGATTGAATTAGAATACGGTTAGCTTTCGGAATCTGAATTTTATAGAATAAATCTTGGGCTTTTTTTGATATGCTTTTCACATACTCATCTATAACAAGATCCGTTTTACTAACTGAATCATTAGTATTCTTTTTCGGGATCGGTAATGGGACAATTATCTTCAATTTTTCATGTTGCAATTGTTTGAACCTGATACAGGATGGACAAATATCACATGCTTGTTCATCCGCATCATTACAATTCAAAAATTGAGCAAACTTAATAGCGAGGCCTTCTTTACCAGAACCGGGACGACCAGAAAAAAGATAGGCATTACCTATTTTTTCTGATTTAGCTATACGTACCAGTCGTTCCCAGATCGAGTGCTGCGCGGATAATAGGTCCATTTTTATTGTTGTTTGCTTAACCATTTCTCAGGATTGAGTTTTTGCCCTTCCCCCCAAATCTCAAAATGTAGTTTTGAACCATTAATAGACCCTGAATCGCCCATGTATGCAATCACATCTCCGCTACGGGTTTCACTGTCTACATGAGTCTGAATATTGGTCACATGGCTGTATACAGTGTAAAATCCTCCGCCATGGTCAATAATGATTGTTGTTCCATACCCTCTGATATAGGTAATGGTGGTTACCACACCGCTCATGATAGTGCGTATAGCAGACCCGGGCTTGCCTTTAATATCAATCCCTGGATTCTCAGTAGTGGTCTTGAGCTTTGGATTCCATTGTTTCCCGAACTTCGAAATAATCCTTCCACCCGCTGGCCAGGGTAGTTGTCCCTGAAGAGCGTGAAAACTTTTTGTTTTCAATGCTTCTTGTTGCTGTCGTATACGCTCTTCTCTTTCGAATCTTGCCTTGTCTTCCAAAACTTTTTTAATGATTCCTTCTAACTGCTTTATACCAGCGCTTTTCTCTTGGATGTAATTTGCTAAAGCATTCTTATTTTGGCGAATTCTGGTCAATTCCTTCTCGCGTTTTATCCTCATTTTCCGTAAAGATGACATTTGACCTTCTTTTTCCCTTTTTAGTGCCATATTTTGCCACAATACAGTTTCTAGTTCCAGTTTATCTTTACTAATCTGTAACAGTAGGGACTCGATCTGTTTGGTCATTTCTTGTTCAATTTCAGAAATTATTTTTAGGTACTGAGTGCGGTAAACTGCCTGTCGCCAAGATGTTGAAGATAATACTTTTTCAAGCTGTGATAACCTGCCTTTCATGTACGTATTTAAAACACGCTGTTCATACCTTAATCGAAGCAATTCTAATTCTTCTTCCTTGGACCTGATATTTTTTTCTATAACTAGTACCTGATCCTTGGTTCTTTTCTCTTCATTTTTCAGAGACTGGACAAACCTATTCACTAATGCGATCTCTTCATCCAAATTTGTAATTCGTTTAGCTGTTGTGATTTCGGTTGTGTTAGCTTTTTGTATCTTTGAGCGTAATTCTTCCATCTCTTTTTTCATAGAATTTATAGCATCATTCTGATACCTAAGTTCATCATTATAATCACGTTGTGTTGTTTGCGTGAATACCACTGAAAAACTGAAAAAAAGAAAAAGGATGTAATGCAGATTTGTCATAATCTTGAAGCTACCCAGCTTCCTCTCCGTAATACAATGGAGATTTGGATGGTGTGGACTGAAAAATCAAATTTATCGGATACTATATCTCTTCTATTTTAAATAATTGATAATCCTGAAATGATAATTGCAGTGTACCATCCTTGATATAGTATATCCATAGTTCTTCAGCATGGTCAATATCGTTTTCTCTTGAAATCTTTTCATGAGGCTCACCCAGTAATTCTTGAATTTGAGGAACGGTCATCCCAATTTTCAAACGTGGCGATCGCGCTACTGCCTGAATAGCTCTAGCCTCTTCCATGCGCTCATCAATCCCTATTCTGGCTTTGTGCTTATCAAGATCACTTAATTTTGACCTTAGATCAATTATTAGTTGTTCGTTCCTATTACCAATACCTCCAGCAAACTCTCGGGCTCGCTCTAATGATTGTACGGCCATTTGAATCTCTTCGAACTCATCTGCTTTGTTCGCAAGGTCCGCAAGTTGGATACCAGCCTGATATTGCAAGGCTTTGACCTCAAATTCTAGTTCTCCATTCATTTCTAAAGCTTCTGTGTATTTATTCATGGCTTTACCTAAAATAACTATGGATTGTAGTTTTTTACCTTCACCCAGTATAACGTAGGATTGAAAACGTTTCAATGCCCTGGTCCCAATATCAGAGAACTGGGCTACTTTCTTTACCAGTTGATAAGCCTCTATGTATTGTTCATTACCAAGTATTATTTCAGCTTGGTTCATCCATTTCCTGGCAATTTCATTAATCCGAAAACCTAAAGCATTTATAATAAGAGTATCATTTGTTACTACCTTTGATTTAGCACTAAGATATTTTCCGAGTGCTCTTTCGGTTTCTCCTTTATCATCAAATAGTAATCCCTCATCCATGATTTGGTATGGGATTTTCTTATTGCATTCCTTTACATACATCTCAGCTCGATATCGATTGGCATGAGCAGGAAATTGTTTGAGAAAATGAACAAATTTTTTCTTTGCAGAAATATAATCTTTACGAAAATAGATTCCCTTGGCCTCATCTCCGATAGTATTCTTTCCACCATAAAATGCAGAAAGCGTAAAATAGATTCCATAATTAGCAAGATCAAACCGGTTCATAGGGGTAAGGTCACTGGGATCAATAATATTATTGATCTTAGTATAAGAATGTCGCAGATCCACACCGATTGAAAAACGGTTCACTTTGCCAGGATCGATAATAAAACGAATACCAAGAGCAGCAGCCATTGATGTACCTGTACCGTTAGGCTCAGGTTCAATTTGTTCTGTGTCAGGATTTAAATAGAACGTAGATGATGCCCATCCATATCCATAGCGAAAATTCATATACCACCAACTGAAGGGTTGCCACTGCAGAGTATTAGTAATAAGATACTCAGTGACAGATGGAGAGAATTTCCTGTTAAGATTCCAGGTTTCATTATTAGTCCCCCATTCTTCATAGGGAATCGATTTTGGATTTAGCAATGTACTAGACCGATAGTTCAGCCCCGTAAGTACATTCATCCAGCTAGTGTTCGTAACAAAATGAGGAATATTAATCATCATCAGATCCATATCTAAGGATGTCCCAAAAATATTGATCATCTCCTGGTTAAAAGGTTCTATCTCTTCACTGTCATACCAGATCCAGTTATCCATATCTCCTGCTGAAGGGCTTGCAAATGAACCAGAAATTTTCCCATTGAATCCACCACCAAAACGTATTTCGATCGGCATAAAAGTAATAGGGGTTGAAAATTCTCGTGCCCGAAACCATTTATCGACCCAATACCCTTCTTCATATGGTGAACTGGTATCAAGTTTTATTAGACCAAAAAGAAAGGTCTTAGGTTCTTCTTCATCTTGAGATTGCCCAGCTATAGTACCAATAAACAATAATATCAGTAAAAACTGATTGGTTTTGAATAAATACATATATCTTTGAAATTCAGGGATCCCAACTTCTTTTGCAAGGGTAGACTATGTTTTTTCGTCCTAATTTTTCTTTTGGATAATAGGGAACAAATGCTATCAATAAAACATTGTCTAAAAGTGCTTAGAAAATACTTTATTCCTATACTTATTACATCGTTGGGATTATCTCAACATTTTACTATCGCTCGAATCCATTATAGTGGTGGTGGGGACTGGTATAGCGATCCCAGTAGTATCCCAAATCTTCTGCAATACCTTAGTGCCAATACACCTATATCGAAGACTGGAAACGAGACACGTATAAGGTTAACCGATGGTGATGCTGGTCATTATCCTTATCTATATTTAACTGGTCATGGCAATATTCGATTTACTGAAGATGAAATTATATCACTCCGGTCTTTATTATTAAATGGAGCGTTCTTACACGCGGATGATAATTATGGAATGGATAAATCCTTTCGGCGTGAAATGAAACGGGTATTCCCGAACAAGGAGTTTGTGGAGTTACCTTATGATCATCCGGTTTTTTCTTCATATTACAAGTTTGAAAATGGGTTACCTAAGGTTCATGAACATAATAACAGACCACCACAAGCACTGGGATTGTTCCATAATGAACGCTTAATCCTTCTTTACACCTATGAGAGCGATCTGGGTGATGGATGGGAAGATGAATCCGTACATGATAACCCATTACTTATTCGAGAAGCTGCGCTTAAAATGGGTGTTAATATTATTTATTTTGCCTTAACACAATAATGAAGATCAAAAAACATTTAGTAGAAATAAGGAATATCAGGATCTTTCATGATCTAACTATTTTTTTCTTATACTTTCTAATAACAACAATATTTATTTTACTTTTAGGGCTTCTACTGGAATCCATTTTTTATTTCTCTCCAGAAATAAAAAATGGAATTCTATGGCTATTAGTGGGAACAATAATTATTATGTTTTTATGGTTCACCATAACTGCAATCAGAGTTCAAACAAATAGTTACAACAGATACAGTTGGGAAACCTTGGCCCATCTAATAGGTCAATCTGGTTTTCTTAAAAAATCAGACACGGTTATTAATGCCTTTCAACTGGAAAAAGACCCGGATAATAATCAATCTAAGGATCTTGCAAACTCCTTTATCAGCAAGGTCTCAAACACATTAAATAATGTAAACATAAGTGAGATCTTGGATTCCAATCATTTATTCCGAGTAAAAAAATGGACAGTTGGTATAATGTTTTTATCAATCATGGTTTTCTTTGTTTATCGCCAGCAAAATGCTGACGCATTTTATCGGTGGAAGCATTACGAAAAACAATTTTCCGCACCAAAACCTTTTAAGCTTCTTAGTTTAAGCGGTAATCAACACATTTTAGGAGGAGAAAAAACATCTGTGACTTTTCAGGCAAAATTGGCAGAGCCAGATTCAGTTTTTCTCCGCTTAAGACCTACACAAACTGCAATTCAGAAACGAGATTCTTTGACACTAATATTCTCAGAAAAAAGAAATCCAAGAGGACTCTATAATTTTGAATTACCAGAGTTATTCCAAGATTACGCGTATGAGGCAGTAGTAAAAGCTGAATATTTCTGGGAAGCCTGGGGAGAAGTAAAATCTTACCCTGACACAATTTATGTGACCGACAGGCCCGCCTTAGGGTCATTTAGAATAACAGTGATTCCTCCTTTATATTCTAACCTTAATGCAGAATCACAAGATGGAAGTGTTGCAGCGGTTCAAGGATTGAAGGGTTCTGTCATTCAAATAAACCTGGAGAGTAATCGGGTGTTAAAATCTAGTTTTCTTACTATAAATGATAGTTTGAAAGTGCTTTCAACTTTTGGAAAAAAGGCATCCGGGAATTTTATATTAAATGAAATGGGTAAATTTTCAGTACATCTAGTTGATACGCGCGGAATTACAAATCGCGATCCGGTCTCTTACCATCTGCATGTTATTCCTGATCACAAACCAATCCTCAATATTCTGGAACCGCCGCCGATAATTGTACTTGGCAGTAACCAAATCATCCCATTTAATCTTGAAATCGAGGATGACTATGGTTTTACCAGTCTTCAAGTTGCCTATGAGGTTAGGCGCCCTGAATTCTTGCAGATAGAACCCTATATAGCCATGTTTTCCATACCAGAACTTGACACTGAAAAAAGGACCCAAATCATAAACTCTCATTGGAATCTATCTAATTTAATGCTCATGCCAGAAGATGAGGTGCATTATCATTTTGAGATAGATGATAATGATGCGGTATCAGGACCTAAGAAAACAGTATCAGGTATATTTATTGCCAGATTGCCTTCACTAGGGGACCTATACCAAACACTGGAGAATGACGAACAAAAGGTGGATAAAGAATTCATTACAAGTATAGAAAACATTAAATCATTAAAGAATCGAATTGAGGATATGAAATTGGACGTATTAAAGACCGAGGAATTGGAATGGGAAGACCAACAGGAAATCAACCAGATAATCAATAAAGCAAAAGAAGAATTAGAAACTCTCGAAAAAATTTCAGAGTCCTTTGAGCGTATGACCAAGGATGGTGAAAAACATGAACTTTTCCTTCCAGAACTAATGAAAAAATTCAAAGAATTATCAAAATTAATTCAAAAATTAATTCCAGAAGACTTACTAAAAAATATGACATCAGCTCAGAATGCCATAGACAATATGGATATGAAATCCTTACAGGAGGCCTTAGATAACATGACCCAAAATATGGACCAGATCGAGGATGAGCTCGATAGGTATCTTGATATTTTTAGGCG
>DCMX01000153.1 GCA_002321855.1 Fidelibacterota bacterium UBA1611
GCAATCTTTTTTGGTCTAAGCGGTACTGGGAAGACAACTCTATCAACTGACCATAAAAGACCTTTGATCGGGGATGATGAACACGGTTGGTCTGATAATGGTATTTTTAATTTTGAAGGTGGTTGTTATGCCAAAGCTATAAATCTGGATCCTAATACTGAACCAGACATTTATAATGCAATTCGTCCAGGCGCATTGTTAGAGAATGTGGTTTATGATCCTGACAGCCGAGAGGTGGATTATTCAGATGGATCCAAAACTGAGAACACTCGGGTTTCTTATCCGTTGAATTTTATTGATAATTCTGTATATGGTCAGGGTAGGAAAAGTATATCCGGTCATCCAGAAAATATTATATTCCTCACTTGTGATGCGTATGGTGTTCTTCCTCCTGTGGCAAAATTGACACCGGAGCAGGCGATGTACCATTTCATTAGCGGGTATACTGCAAAGGTGGCTGGTACTGAAAGAGGTATTACAGAACCTCAAGCCACTTTCTCACCCTGTTTTGGGGGTCCGTTCTTGACCCTCCATCCATTGAAATATGCTGAGTTGCTCCGTGAAAAAATGAAGGTTCACAATGTTCCCGCCTATCTGGTAAATACTGGCTGGGTGGGAGCAAATGCCCAGTCAGGAACCAAACGGATCAGTCTGCCTCTGACCAGAAAGATTATACACGCAATATTGGATGGTTCGATAGAAAAAACTGAATTCGATTCAGACGGTTATTTTGGTTTTCAAATTCCGAAAACTCTCGGTGATATTGATTCAAAATTTTTAAATCCAAGAAATGTTTGGTCAGATAGGAATGAGTACCATGTTTCTGCAAAAAATCTCGTAAAGAAATTTCGAGAAAACTATGAACAGTATGATCTGGGAGACAAATCCATCCTAAAAGCGGGACCACGTTTTGAATGATCAACTATGTTTTGAAAAAAGGTCTTAATTGCCATTTAAAAAGGCATGGTTTTCATAAATAATATTATTTTGTATATTATCACCAGATAAAACAAACTTAATTCAGTCGTGATTTGCACCATATTGCCGCGACCAAAAATAAGCGCTAAAAAGGAAAGGAATTAGGAGCCGGACTTAGCGCCGGCTTTTTTGTTATGAAAAAGATAGAACATATCATGCGTGACAGGATATTAGTACTCGATGGAGCCATGGGTACCATGCTACAGTCTTATGGGTTAAATGAGGAAGATTTCCGTGGTGAACGTTTTGCCGACCACCCATGTGATCTGAAGGGGAATCATGATATATTATGCCTCACACAGCCAAAAATAGTTGAAGATATTCATGATGCTTATTTTAAGGCTGGTGCAGACCTGGTGGAAACCAATACCTTTAACGCTACAGCGATCTCTCAAGCAGATTATCAGACTCAGGATATTGTCTATGAAATAAACTTGAATGCGGCCCGCATCGCACGCAATGTTGCAGAAAGATTCATGAATAAAAATCCAAAAATACCAAGATTTGTTTGCGGTGCGTTGGGTCCTACAAACAAAACCGCTTCTATCAGTCCAGATGTTAATAGCCCAGAATATCGGAATACGGATTTCGATATCCTCGCAGATGCATATTTGGAACAATGCAGAGGTTTACTGGATGGTGGAGTAGATATTTTCTTGATTGAGACAGTTTTCGATACTCTTAACTGTAAAGCAGCGCTTTTTGCAATTCAAGAGCTTTTTTCCGAGAGGGGAATATCACCGATTCCAGTGATGGTATCTGGGACCATCACTGATGCCAGCGGGCGGACCCTTTCCGGTCAAACGGTAGAAGCCTTTTGGCATTCCATAAGACATGTTGATTTGTTAGCGGTTGGACTGAACTGTGCCCTTGGGGCCGAACAGATTCGTCCTTGGCTTGATGAACTTTCGGCTGTAGCCAATGTTAATACTTTTGTTTACCCTAATGCCGGATTTCCCAATGAATTTGGTGATTATGATGAAACACCGGAAAACATGGCTGAGATCATTCGAGAATTTACTGAAAGTGGATTAGTGAATATGGTGGGAGGTTGCTGTGGTACTACACCTGACCATGTTGAAGCGTTTTACGGTGCTGTAAAAAATTCATTACCGCGTCGGCCTCCGGAGATAGAACATTTTACAAGATTAAGCGGTCTGGAACAGTTTACTATACGACCTGACAGTAATTTTATTAATATTGGTGAACGTACCAATGTTACAGGGTCTGCCAGGTTCCGGAGATTAATTGCCGCTAATAATTATGAAGAAGCATTGTCTGTAGCAAGGCAGCAAATTGAAAATGGTGCTCAGATAGTTGATGTGAACATGGATGAAGGTATGCTTGATTCGGAAAAAGCCATGGAAACCTTTTTACGGTTGATCGCCGCTGAACCAGACATTGCTAAAGTTCCAGTTATGGTCGATTCTTCCAAATGGACCGTGTTAGAAACAGGTCTAAAAAATCTTCAGGGGAAGGGTATAGTTAACTCGATCTCTATGAAAGAAGGGGAAGATGAGTTTATCCATCAGGCAAAGACGATTCGTCGCTATGGAGCAGCGGTGATAGTTATGGCATTCGATGAGATTGGACAGGCAGAAAGTTTTGAACGAAAAGTAGAAATTTGTGAACGAGCGTATAAGATACTGACCACACAGGTTGGTTTTCCACCAGAAGACATCATTTTTGACCCCAATATATTTGCTATTGCTACTGGTATTGAAGAACACAATGAATATGGTAGATTTTATATCGATGCAACTCGCAAGATCAAGGAAATATTACCTGGTGTGCATGTGAGCGGAGGTGTGAGCAATCTTTCTTTTTCTTTTCGCGGAAATGATATGGTAAGGGAGGCAATGCACTCCTGTTTTCTTTACCATGCTGTTCAAGCAGGGATGGATATGGGAATAATAAATCCGGGACAGCTGACTATTTACGATGATATTGATCCAATACTTAAAGAAAGAATTGAGGATGTCCTTTTCAACCGTCGATCCGATAGTACGGACCGTCTAGTAGAGCTTGCCAAAGAATATACTGGTGTTAAGAAAACGGTAGGTAAAGATATTACCTGGAGGAGAGCTTCTGTCGAGCAAAGACTCAAGCATGCACTTGTTGAAGGAATCGTAGATTATATAGAAGAAGATACTGAGGAATCACGTCTTAATTATGGTCGGTCCATAGAAGTCATCGAAGGGCCGCTCATGGATGGAATGAATATAGTGGGCGACCTATTCCAGTCTGGGAAAATGTTCCTACCTCAGGTGGTCAAATCTGCCAGGGTAATGAAAAGATCTGTTTCCTATCTGGTGCCATATATAGAGCAGGAAAAAGATCAGATGGGTCTTACAGAACTATCGAATGGAAAGATCGTTATGGCCACGGTCAAAGGAGACGTTCATGATATTGGGAAGAATATTGTTGGTGTTGTTCTAGGTTGTAATGGCTATGATGTAATTGATCTGGGCGTCATGGTACCAGCTGATAAAATATTGTCTGTTGCCAAAGAAGAGAACGCAAATATTATTGGATTATCCGGGCTAATTACTCCCAGCCTGGATGAAATGGTCCATGTTGCCCAGGAAATGGAGAGAATAGGGTTCAAAATACCCCTTCTTATCGGTGGTGCCACAACGAGCCGGAGGCACACGGCAGTGAAAATAGAAGAGCAATATACTGGAGCAACAGTGCATGTGATTGATGCTTCTCGCGCTGTGGGAGTGGTTAGAACATTACTGAATGATCAGAAACAGGATGAATTCATTGCTCAGACACGGAAAGATTATATGCAGATTCGTGAATCTTATGTTTCAAGAGAAAAGCAAAGATCACTTCTTTCACTGAATATTGCCAGAAAGCGAAAATTAATAATTGATTGGGATGAGTACTCGCCTCTTGAGCCAAATTTTCAGGGTATTAAGGTTTTTGATGATTACCCACTGGCTGAATTAGTTGAATATATAGACTGGTCACCTTTTTTCCATGCCTGGGAATTGAAAGGGAAATATCCGGATATTCTTTCCAATGGGAAATATGGTGATGAACCAAAAAAATTGTTTGATGATGCTCAGGTCCTACTAAGGAGGATCATTGGGGAAAGACGGCTCACCGCAAAGGCTGTAGTAGGAATACTCCCTGCTGTTGCTTTAAATGAAAATGTGTTCATTGGTGAGGACACCTTCCATTTTCCACGTCAGTTGGTGGATAAAGGTACTAAAAAAGTAAATTATTCCTTAGCAGATTTTATTTCTCCAAATAATGATTGGCTTGGAATGTTTGCTGTAACAGCTGGACACGGTTTGAACGATTTCCTAATAGAATACGAGAGTGATCTTGATGATTATAACGCCATAATGGCCAAGGTATTGGCTGACCGTTTAGCAGAAGCATTTGCTGAAAGACTGCACCAGTTCGTCAGAGTAGAATACTGGGGATACGCTACCGATGAAAGACTTAATATAGATTCATTGATAAAAGAAAAATATCAGGGGATCCGTCCAGCCCCAGGATATCCGGCCTGTCCGGACCATTCCGAAAAGGACATGATTTGGAAATTGCTTAATGTTGAAAAGAATATCGGTATAACGCTTACTGAGACAAGATCCATGTTTCCCGCCGCGTCCGTTTGTGGCTGGTATTTTAGCCATCCTGAATCATGCTATTTCAAGACTCAAAGCAATGAATAGATAAATGAGCGATGAACTTTTGAATCAACAATAGGAAATCATAGTGCGTATAAGAGATAAAATAAAAAGACCAAGACGTCCAGTTGTAGTGTATGAGATCCTGCCGCCTCGTGAAAAGGACGGTACGCTCAATTCATATGCTGAGATAATCAGTTCGCTATTGTCTCAGACTCATATTGATGCGATAAATATACCAGAAGTACGCGATGAATCAATGAGAGGTGCACGTCCTGTCAAGAATAAGACCCGTGCTGAACCAAGAGAATTTGGAAAACTGTTGCAGGATATTGTTGGTATAGAAGCAATCGTGAATCGGGTTGTGGTTCATCAACCAATTGAAGAAGAAATAAACTGGATCGAAGAGACTTATAAAATTTATGAAATAGAGAACCTTATCGTGGTAGGAGGAGAATCAAGCAAAATTAATTATATTGGTCCTACTGTTAATTCAGCTTTAAGGGCGATAAATAGTCGAATTGATACTAATGGTTGTGATATATTTTGCGGCGGTATTACAATTCCCAGCCGTTTGAAAGAGTCAAAGAGCCTCATCAATAAAAGTAAGAACGGTTCCGAGTTTTTCACCACACAAGTTCTATACGATTCATCTAAAATAAAAAGAATGATGAGCCATTACCAGGTACGGTGCAATAAAACGAATACATTTCCTAGGCGATTATTGCTCAGCTTTGCCCCAGTATCATCTCAGAAGAATATAGAATTCTTAAAATGGCTGGGTGTAGAGATTCCTGATAAGACAGAATCATATTTAAAGGGTCATCCAGCATCTATGATAGAACGATCTTTAAATGTGGCTGTAGGAGTTTTAAATGAAACACTGGACCATATTAAAGAAAATGATCTAACCGTACCAATTGGCTTAAATGTAGAACATATCATGTCTTACAATTTCCAGGCTTCTGTAGAAATGCTACAGGAATTGGCCCGGATCTATCGTGAGTTTTGCATTAAAACCGAGAATTATTAATAGTACAATCATGACATATTTTTCTTTACCTTTGCCGCTGTTTTTCGCGAAATAAATTCTTCTTGAATAATTAATAGTATAGGAGTTGAAATTGTCAAGATTCTTATTTACATCTGAATCAGTGACTGAAGGCCACCCTGACAAGGTCTGTGATGCAATATCCGATGCCATTGTAGACCACCTTTTATCACAGGATAAAGAATCACACGTAGCCTGTGAGACATTGGCGACCAATGGGCTGGTGGTTGTTTCAGGAGAGATCCGCAGTAATGGGAATGTTGATGTTGAAGGTATAGTAAAAGATACCTTGGTCAATATTGGTTATACAGATGAAGCCTATGGAATGGATAGTGCTAACGTTGAAGTAAAGGCGATTCTTCATGAACAGAGTCTGGAGATCGCTCAGGGAGTCGATGCTGAGAATATGTCAGAGCAGGGTGCTGGTGACCAGGGGCTTATGTTTGGTTTCGCCTGTAGGGAAACACCTGAATTAATGCCTCTACCGATTCAAATGGCCCAGAGGCTTACAGAACGGTTAACAATGTTAAGAAAGGAAAATGTGTTGACCTGGTTGCGGCCAGATGGTAAGTCCCAAGTAACGGTCGAATATGACGGTTATAGTCCGACCAGGGTAACAAAAGTGGTTATTGCAACACAGCATCAGGATATGATCAATAGATACGGTTCCGAAAAGCGTGAACTTGAATTTGTAAAAAAAGAAGTTATTGAACATGTGATTCTACCAATTTTGGAACAATACGGGGTACCATATGAAAAGGATTTTATTGTGAATGGTACCGGACGCTTTGTTTATGGAGGTCCGGCCGCAGACACAGGATTGACCGGCCGGAAGATCATTGTCGATACCTATGGTGGATATGCCCCTCATGGTGGTGGCGCTTTCTCAGGTAAAGATCCATCAAAGGTAGATAGATCTGCCACCTATATGGCACGCTATATTGCAAAGAATGTTGTGGCTGCAGAACTATCTGAACGCTGTGAGGTGCAATTATCTTATAGTATTGGTGTTGCCGAGCCAACATCTTTTTATGTTCGCACACTTGGTACAGGTACTTTAAGTGATGAAAAATTAACAACCCTCTGTCGAAAAGTATTCCCAATAAGGCCTGGTGAGATAGTGGACCACTTGGATCTTAAGAGACCTCGGTATTATCCCACAGCAGCCTATGGACATTTTGGTCGAGAGGATGAGAATTTCACATGGGAAAAAACTGATATGGTGGATGCATTACGGTCCAATGGACAATAAGGAGAATTTTATGTCAGAAACTATTACCCAACCGATCATTGAGAATTTGCCTAACAAAGTGAGAGATCTTGCTCTCGCAGAGGATGGTCGTAAAGTCATTGCTATTGCTGAAAAGGAAATGCCCGGTCTTATGTCCACAAGGCAGAAATATGGTCAAAAAAAGCCATTACATGGAAAAAAAATTACGGGATCACTACATATGACTATCGAGACTGCTGTCTTAATTGAAACACTGGTTGAATTAGGTGCGGATGTGCGCTGGGCCAGCTGTAATATTTTTTCTACCCAAGACCATGCTGCATCTGCTATCGCGGATACTGGTGTTCCTGTATTTGCTTGGAAAGGGGAAACACTGGAAGAATACTGGTGGTGTACCCTTCAGGCATTGACCTATCCCGATGGGTCCGGGCCAGATCTGATCGTTGATGATGGGGGCGATGCGACCCTGCTTGTGCACAAAGGGTATGAGCTTGAAGAGTTTTTTGAGAAACATGGTTCCATACCTGATATAACCACCACCGTGGAAGAAGAACGCATTATTGAAGAATTACTACGTGATGTTCTAAAAAAAGATCCCTTTCACTGGCATGGCGTGGTCAAGAATATAATTGGTGTATCTGAAGAGACAACAACAGGTGTCCACCGATTAATGCAAATGAATAAGGATGGTCACCTTCTGTTTCCTGCCTACAATGTGAATGATTCTGTTACGAAATCAAAGTTTGATAATGTTTATGGATGTCGGGAATCTTTGGTTGATGGGCTTAAAAGGGCTTTAGATGTGATGGTTGCCGGTAAGACCGTACTGATCTGTGGATATGGTGATGTGGGACGTGGCTGTGCCCAATCCATGCGCGGTTACGGTGCTCGAGTTCTGGTGACTGAGATAGACCCTATTTGTGCTCTTCAAGCGGCTATGGAAGGGTTCGAGGTCACTACAGTAGGTGATGCTCTAAGTGAAGCTCATATTTTTGTTACGGCCACAGGAAACCGGGATGTGATCACCAAAGAGTACATGTATGGCATGCGCGACCAGGCTATTGTTTGTAATATTGGTCATTTTGATAATGAGATACAGGTGAACCCTATTAATGAAGACATGATAGTAAAGAAGGAGATCATTAAACCCCAGGTGGATCGTTATACCTTTCCTGATGGACACCAAGTGTTCATACTGGCTGAAGGTCGCCTTGTGAATCTAGGGTGTGCTACAGGGCATCCTAGCTTTGTTATGTCCAATTCTTTTACCAACCAGGTGATGGCTCAGATCGCGTTGGCAACCGATAAACCAGAACTGGGTGTGTATATGCTTCCAAAGGAACTTGATGAAGAAGTAGCTCGACTCCATCTGGACCATTTAGGGGCAAAATTGACCGAGCTAACGGATGAACAAGCCGACTATATCGGTGTATCCAAAGAAGGCCCTTACAAGCCCGATCACTACAGATATTGATTTAAAATCAATAAAAACAACAATTAACCCCGCATTTTTTGACGGGGTTTTTTCGTTTGGCATCTCCAGTCTGAAAACCACAAATTCAAGTGCGGAAGTCCAATTAACTTGACACAACTTTGAAGGTAGATCTGAGCAGTTCCACACCTCGCTGGAAAACGGGGTTATTACATACACTGGGAGTTATTTTTCTCCTGATAGCGCCGGGGTGCGACTTCGATATTCCTGAAAAGTTCGAGATGCCCACATGGTTCATCGACATCAAGCTCCCTCTGGTCCAAACGAAATACGAAATGAGCGATCTAGCGAATCCTGATTATCATATATACCCGACCGATGATAGCATGGGTTTTCAGGTCATTTATGAAGGAGTGCTGGAACCACAGACCATTGAACCTGAATATCTTAAGGTGGATTTCCCTGGAGGATACCTCGATATTGACATCCCAGAGATCAGTTTTCCGGGAATTCCTGCATCGGGGCTTGAACTTCCTGATATTCCTGCTATTGATCAAAAATTCGATATGGTCTTTTATGGTGTACCAATGTATACCGATACAACAGGGAATACCTTTTCTTTCCCCATAACGGAAAAAAGAGTAATGAGCGCGGAAAATTATAATTCACAAATCATCGACCAACTCGTAGTGAATACTCTTCTTGGAGCCATTTTTGATGGGCTTGCCAGCTTGAACCCCCTGGATCTTGGGCTTGAGACCATGCTTACGGATCTAGCTTTGGACCCACCGATCTTAAAGAGCATTGATACGATAAACATCGCGGATACCGAAGAAAGTAAGTTCGTGACATTTTTTGAGAATAGGGGGATCCCTACAAATCTAACGCCTGCTTTTTCACGCCTTGTAACTGGTAATGAGGAACTGAGTGATACACTTGTGAACCATAATCCTGGTACACTGGCAACTGGTGAAACATTTTTGGACACAACAATGTTAGGCGGTAAGGGTCTCTGCAATTTCATTGAATTAGCTGCTGGATTGTTGGTCGAGTATGCTGAAGAAGGAACCTTCGTGGAGCTGTGGCCGGAAGGGAACGCCGAAGGTCATGCTCCAAGTGATTCGATCTATGTAAAATTTAAAATAGAATTTGCGTTAGATGAATTCACTGGTATCGATATAACCACTAATGATGTAGATCTTCCTGTCCCTTTGCCTGAAATAGGTTTTCCGTCATCTGGTGCAACTGGTGGCGGGACCACAAGGCTGGAACTTTTCAGGTGCGTATTAGAACAAGACGGTGTCCCCCTGACCTCTAACCGGCTACAGGTCATGGATCTGAGAAGCACTCTCCCATTCGATATTGATTTTCTGATGAATTTCAAGAATTTCTTTCCTCCACCAGGAAATGATTCAGTGAAAATCGATCAGACACTCGAATCTGGAGAAACATATAATTTTGATTTCAGTCTGAAAGGTGATACCCTGCGTGCTCTGGAATATCCTGACTCAGCAATAGGTCAGCTGGAGCTGGATGTGGCTGTAACTATCCCGGAACAGAAGACCACGATACCATTCAATACAGATGAGATCGGAAGCTTTGGTCTGGGAGTTCGATTTGGCTCCCTGAACTTTAAAGAATTGGAAGCATTTATCTACCAAGGATTTCCGTCTGTTCCAACTGAACAGGAATTACCACAAGGTTTCAAGGGTGTGACACTGGCAGATGTGCGTATTCAGTTCATTATGGATAGCCAGATCAGGCTTCCGGTAAAGATGAATATGGATTTTATTGCGATCGATGTCTTCAATGACACTACCCGTCTTATAGTTGATATTGATACTGTGGGTTATCCAGCTTCGGATAGTCCCGGTGATACTTCCAGAACCATCATAGAGCTGAACCGTTTTGGAACCCAGATCACTATTTATGAGTCTTTAAGCGATAGCCTACCATCCTACGATACTCTTAAGGTTCCCTGCGATGAATGTGGTACCATTATAGATGTAATGGCCGCTAACCCGGCAACTCTCATTGTTGATGCTGAGGCACGAATTGATGGTCGTGGAACGATAGTAGCGGGCGCAAGTCTAGGTGGAGGATTTAAACTGGTCGCACCGTTTGCCCTGATCATGGAGCCAATGACCATCATGTCACAGCCCACTGTTCTGGAGGAAATGGATTATCAAACGAGGAACAGGATCCGTAGTTCACTGATCCAATCTGATATGGTATTTGATATTACCAATTCGTTACCCTTTGGTGCGGAACTCTCTGTCCTACTTTCTAATGCTGAATTCTTCCCAACGGATACGACCATGGATATGCTTTCTGACTTCCGAGACAGTATGGCGGCAGAACAGGGATGGAATCCGACAGATGATGTGTATATCATAAAGAATTGTACGGACCTCTCTCCCGAGAACAGTAATATTTACATTTTTAATGTTATGACTGATCATAATGAGTGTATTGATGGAATGCCCTACATAATCCGTTCGGATGGGACAGGCGTTGATACGGTCATTAGCTATGTAGATACCCTGTTTAAATTCATTCTCCCTTTCCCTGACCGACTTTACACGGATGAGGATGCAGATAGCTTAGGTGTTCCTACCGGTATGGTAGCCGAGCCTGGGACCGCAACATATGCCAGCATCCTTGATACTAGCCGGCTGCGACTCATAACCGATTATGGTGACCACTATGTCCTCCCCAGATTTCACTTGGAAGGTACAGATGGTCAGATGGTCTTTATATCGATAAACGATTACCTGGAAGTAGGTTCATTCATCACTTTCCGTGTAAGCAGTACGGGAATGTTCGCACCTGCGAATTCAGAGCTGTTGATCACAGACCCTAACGGTGGCGAAACATTGTACACCGATCAGACCTATACTATTGAATGGAGAACATTTGGTGACATTGCAAATGTGAACCTCCATTATTCCATTGATCCAGACAGCAATATAAGTTCGAAGAATGAATGGCACTGGGCAGGTGATAATGGTGGTTTAATAGTAGAGAATATACCCAATGATGGAACCTATGATTGGGATATCTCTGGTCTTGACTCCACGGATTTTCTACGTATCAGGATCACAAGTGTAGAAAAAGTGGTACTGAACCTCGAGACCGATAAGAACGAGATCGCTAGGGATATTAATGGGTGGTACCTGAAAGTGCGTGATCCAAGCAGTGTTATGTCTACTCTTGAGCCAGAATTCATTGGCCCACGCTTTAATGAACTTGGTAGTAAGATAAAATGAAGCGGTTCGTTATCATAATGTTGTCCTCTTTTGTTCTACTGCAGGGACAGACAAAGCGAGATCCTCGCGTCGTAGGCCTCTCTGGTGCATACACAACCATTGCTAATGGTATATTCTGCGTGGGCTACAATCCGGCCCTGATCACACGGGCACATGATAAACCATTCATGATGCAACTCTTACAATATGATCAAGGATTTCTTGGGAATTTTCTTTCCATAGAGAATGTTGCACAATACAGTGGAGATACCCTGAACACAAAAGAAAAAGATGAACTATTTGATAATTTTGAGGATGGGAAAGGATTGGCCTTTTTCCGAGACCGTCATCTTCCAATACCATTGATGAATTACTCAAAGGGGAATATGGCATTTACAAGTAATATGGTCATTCTAAGCAATTTTAAGATCCCTATCGGTTTACTGGAGTTGATATTCTATGGTAACGGGGGCAAGCCAGACCTGGATATGACACTTAATATGGAGATATTAGGGTTGAATGAATTCGGTTTTACCTTTGGTGTACCTTTTAAATCATTATCATTAGGGGTCACTTTTAAGTATCTACAGGGAATGTTCTATATGGGTATAGATCCCGATTCCAGCCAGGCAAATCTGGTTACCGCCGATGAAGGATTGTACGGTAGTGGGAAATATCTTTTTAGACAGGGCATCGGCGGAAAAGGTTTTGGTCTGGACCTGGGTCTGGTTACAAAAGAGATAAATGACTGGACCTTTGGTATGTCCATGATAAATGTTTTGGGTACGATAGAATGGAACAAACCATCTGGTATGAAAACATTTCTTGAAGATAATCCGGCATGGTTCGAAGGTTTTTATCCTTTTACATGGGGCGATTCTATTGTCGCGGATACTCAGGCTGTACTCTACACATATTCGATCGATACTTTACGAGCGGATCAACTAGGGAACGACTCTCTTTTTTCCAACAATACAGAATTCGTTACAAACAAATCAGTCTTTGAAACACGCTACCCTGCTATTTTCCGTTTCGGAGTGTCCAAGAGAATGCCTACCTATACCATAGTATCAGATCTAGTGGCCGGTTTCCAGGATAAATATTACGCCCGCCAAAGGTGGCGCTGGTCCATTGGGGTGGAATGGACCAAGATGGAATCCTTGCCCCTTCGCATGGGTTATTCATGGGCCGGGGGAGACCTCAAAGAATTGGCCATGGGACTCGGTTATCATAAGGGACCCATTATTTTTGATATGGGATTTGCCTTTCGCAATGGTACATGGCTGCATACAATGAAGGGATTCAATTTTTCCTCCGGGGTCACGCTTACAAGTTTTGGTGGCTGGAGATCAGATAAGGAGAAGGCCAAGACCACGAAAGGGCTTCGGGGTCTGTTAAATCGCTTCACACAGAAGAGAAAAAAGAAAAAAACTACAGAGAGCGGTCAGATATCAGAACCTATTTCCGAGCCCGCAAAAGAAGAATAATTCCACCTATCATAAAGACCACATTACCGATCCAGGCTGATGCCAGTGGCGTTACCTGTCCTTTAAATCCTAAAGACTGACCGAATTTGATGAACGCGTAATATGAAAATATAACGAACACACTCATGCCTGCTCCGAACGAAAGGTTGCTTCTTTCTCGAAGGACAACTAACGGAATCCCGAAGAGTACAACTATCAGGTTTGTAAAGGCGAAGGAAACTTTCATATAACGGGTGACCTCCCAGCGTACGGTCTTGACCCCATTATCCTTGAGTTGTCTGATCCTATCTGTCAGTTCATAATAATCCAGTTCATCCGGCGAGCGCGCCTGTCGATTGATATCTTCAGGGGTAAAGTGTAGTTCCAGGAGAGTATCACTATCTGAGAAGACCACATGATCCTCAACACCATCTATGAAACTGCGGATGGAAAAGTCCGTTATCTTCCATTTGGTACTATCTGATTCCCATAATATCTTTTTAGCATCGATCCTCTTTTTCAGTACACCGGTACCAAGGTCGACCCAGGTCAGAATATTACCTGACATTTTTTTTATTTCATATTTTTCTAGCCCTATATGAGTCGTGATATTTTTCTGGATGAAAATGTATTTCAGGGTATTCTTAAGCTTATGCCGGGAACGTCGCTTGATATGATCACGGTCGATCTCAAATCGATTCTCATTTCCCCAGGAAACAAGCTGATTATCGAGTACGAAGGAAAGAACACTCATAAGGGCCCCAGTGAGAAGGAGGGGCCAGGCCAACCGATAGAGACTGATCCCAGATGATTTCATGGCCGTCCACTCGTTTCGTTTAACAAGTAATCCAACACTAAATACCGTAGAGATCAGCATCGACATTGGTAGTGCGATACTTATGAACCAGGGGATGGAGAAGAGATAATATTTTGCGACAATGTTCCCAGGTACTCTATTATCCATGAACCGATCCAAATTCTCGATCAGGTCCACAATGAGAAAAACTGTAATGAATCCCAGTAAAGAAATTCCTAGGATTATCAAGAACTGCCGTTCCATGTATTTATCAATTTGTCTCATCTATATGTTAGCTTCACCTGACAGTGTAATCTAAACTCAATAAAAAATATTGCCCAATCTATAAATAAAGGAGAGCTACAAGTGAATTACATATCGATTTGGATTATGGATTACAGTCATCTAACTTAGTAGACATGATGCGATTGAAACAGTTTGGCATCGTCCTAATTTTACTATTTCCCGTACTGGCAATAGGTAATACTATCGATCAGGGATCGGCATTTGGTCCATCCTGGATATCGATCCTACCTCCCATTGTGGCTATTATTCTTGCTTTGATCACTCGACAGGCTCACCTGGCTCTTTTCGTGGGAATTTGGCTGGGATCTGTTATCCTAAATGGTGGGATCATTAGCGGACTGACCAAGACATTGGATACATATATTGTGGAATCCATTACAGATAAAGGTCATGCTTCAATATTGGTTTTTACCTTGGCCTTTGGCGGACTGATCGGTGTTATCTCTGCCAATGGAGGTATGAAAGGTATGGTTAAAATGGCAGCCAGATATGCAACATCCAATAAGAACGGACAACTTGCGACCATGGTCATGGGATTCGTGATCTTTTTTGATGATTATGCCAACACGCTTCTTGTGGGGAACATGATGCGTCCGTTCACAGATACTGTCCGTATCTCAAGGGAAAAACTGTCCTATTTAGTTGATTCTACTGCTGCTCCGGTTTCCAGCATAGCGGTGATCAGTACATGGTCAATTTTTCAGATGAGCCTACTGGATGG
>DCMX01000252.1:0-1087 GCA_002321855.1 Fidelibacterota bacterium UBA1611
CAGCACACTATCAAGGACAGTAATAGATTTTTGGGTAAGGGCTTTGGTTAAGTTAATTTTTTTTCCATGAAATTCGTTTAGCCCTGGAACACTCCAAATATTTTTTGGACTTCCATCCTCGTTATTACCAAAATTATCCAAGCCATAATAACTCCCGGGAGCACCGGCGGCATGGCCGGCGATATTGACATCAAATCCAATATTCAATGGGTTGGCTGCTGGGGTACTTATGGCACCGAGATGTGCTTTCCCCACGTGAATGGTGGTATATCCATTTTCCTGGAGAATCGATGGCAATGTAGTAGCATGGACAGCATGTTTCACCGAAGCATCTGATGTAATCCCATTCACATTCCACATAGGAAAATCCAGATCAAGATGATTGGATTCCATGGGTTGGATTTTATCTTTATGTAGAGTCCAATTGGTAACCCGATGCCGAGCCGCATTCATTCCTGTCATAAGGCTCACTCGTGTCGGTGAACAAACACTTGTGGCATAGGCTTGAGTGAATTTCATTCCCTCTTTTACTAGCCGCTCCATATTCGGCGTTTGATAGCGTTGATTGAAATGGGTAGTCTCTTTCCAAAAGGGGACGGACGTATCCTGCCAGCCCAAATCATCGACCAAAAAGAGAATGATATTTGGTTTAGTTAACTCCTCTTTACATGCTAATAAACATAAGGATATTATAGTGAAAACAATTCTGATGATTTGGAATTTCATAAACAATTATTCATAAAAGGTTCGATTGGTATTACTTGGGTATTATGATCAATAAACTTTTCACGATCCGAATTGGAAGAGAATAAGTATAATGCATATCCACCCCATCCGCCCCCGCAATACTTTTGTGCTATACAATTATCAGCCTCCAATAATTGATTCATACCTTCATCTAATTGAGCTTCATAACTAATCCTCACAGCATCAGCTAATTGATATAGGTTTTCGTTGATCACCGCTTTGCAAGCAATCTGACTTGCTTTATAAATCAAATGATAGTTTCGTTTAATATCAACTATTGAAGGTGTATCATGCTCAATATTGCTATATTTTAGAGCCATGACGCCTTTTAACATATTAC
>DCMX01000252.1:1468-3042 GCA_002321855.1 Fidelibacterota bacterium UBA1611
CCGGTTTCTTGAATTATTGCAGGATCCTGCCAACCTACTCCTAAGTTTATTTCACTTTTAATTCCATCTTCACCATTAAGGATTGCCCAAGCTGCGCTTCCACCCAAACCAGATTTTTTTTTGTATTCCCATTTATCTAATGAAACTAAAGGTTTTATTGCGCAATTAACGATAAGCCCACCTTTTTTTGAAAAACGTGGAACATCTAACCAACCTCCTGCAAAATCTACTCGTAATGGCACCTCTTGGGGTGCTTGTATACTGCTTATAATTTTTGAGGTGTTTATTTGATTAGTATTAGGCGGAGTTTTTGGCAAAACAATGTATTCAGATCCTATTTCCGCACATAATTCACGTTTTATTTTATTGTACTTATCATCTTCAGTCACGGCTAAAACATGAGGTTTAATACGGAGAAAATGTTCTTTAAAATTCAAACCTTTTACTAAAGTTTGCCCAACTACAACATCATCAACCATTTCAAGAGCATGTATTAATATTTTTTTATGTTCCGTTGGTAAAGATGGTTTACGTTTTTTTTCTAACGTCAATACATCATCAGAGGCAATGCATACCGTTAAGTGCTCACCAAGTGCTTTTGCTTCATTAAAAAATTGGATATGGCCTGCATGAATAATATCATAACAACCAGACACAAAAATTTTCTTCATCCAATAACCATATTAAACTTTCTTATTAAATAAGTTCTAATGTTCATAGTAATTGTTCAGCATTCTTATGAATGCATTAGACTGGCGTAACACCTTTCTTAAGAATAATATTACCATATTTTGCTAACTCTCCTGTGATAACAATAGCAAATGCATTTCTGGCTCTTTCATAAAAGGCAAACCGATCAATCCGGGTAATAGCCGGCGCCTCAGGATAGTACTGTTTTATCGGTATTAAATACGCTTCCTCAACAGTCGAATCCAATGTATCTGCATTGACAGCATTCATCATTACAACTGGGTCATTTACATAAGTATCGATTTCAAATAAGGGCAGAATACCCATTAATAAATCCTGGATCTTTACACCATCTGCTCTTAAAATATTATCATTGAGGGATTCAGTCGGAAAATGAGCGTCAGCCAGAACAATTTCATCCCCATGGCCCATAACATGAAGTGTATAAAGTAAATCGGGTGAAATAACAGGTGAGATTCCTTTAAGCATCTAATTTCCTTTTCATTATTATGTGTTTTTTCTCATAGTATTCCAACCATATATGCCAATCACTATGAAACAAACTAAGGGCAAACCAAAACTGGCCCGGGTACTGGACAATAAAAAACCTCCAATTGAGAAAGATGACATATCCATGATCAAACCTTGGAGAGGTGGCATAAGCGATCCTCCACCTATGGCTAAAATTAACCCGGCAGAGCCTAATTTAGCATCCTCTCCTAACCCTTTTAGAGCAATTCCATAAATCGTCGGAAACATGAGTGACATGCATGCCGATACAGCAACAAGAGAATATAGCCCCACCATACCCGTCAGAAATATGGTGCCTAATATAAATGTTCCGCCTCCCAAGGCTAGAGTCATTAACAGTTGACCAGAGTTGA
>DCMX01000191.1 GCA_002321855.1 Fidelibacterota bacterium UBA1611
TGCCTGAATAATTGTTCGTTGTTTCGAATGAAGGTCTCATCAAACCAGGTTGTCCGATAATTTCCTGAGTGATATAGGTCAGCCTGATCTCGATAGTGATGACTGTGCGATAGACCCGACTGTCCCGTGGGTAAAATAAATTGTGTTTCATTCAGATTACTAAGGTCCACTATTCTTCTCATTGATGCTCCCGCGGTTTGTTCATAGGGGTCATTAAAAGAATATCCCCCTGCATTTGGTGATTTATCTGAGCCACCAGACGCATAGGGACCTACATTAAGGTCCAGTATCCAATTTAAAACAGGGATTTTCCCAAGCTCGTGCTCATGAATCAGTGAGTGCGCTCTACCCCATTGCCAATTCGTTGTGTTCGAACCAACGTGTTTGATTATCTCATTTATACCAGCAGAAAAAGACCTTCTCAATATTTCTTCTAATTTTTCTACCTTGTTTTTGGTGCGTATATCATCTATCCAAGATGAGGTCCCATTTGCAAGAAGATTGCGAAGGCTCCGGTTATGAAGGTATTTCATTTCAGTAAATGCTTCCAGGTAATTATCGCCCAAAAGAGCCATTTCATCACCATATACATTCAGAATAAGTTGCCGAAGGACCGCGTGAAATATTAGTGCTCCTTGGGATTCGGGGTTCTCAACAAAATCCCATTCTGTTATTATATCATAAGCTGTTTTTAAACGACCGGTCTCATTCCCCAATCGCGACGATAAGAAATAGGGTGTGATCTCGCTGGCGAACCGAGATGTATAATCCAATTGAATTGACTTCATATCGTTTATATTCATTCTATCAGTTTGATCTATTCTTTCAATGATACGTTCTACGCGGCTAGGGTCTGCCCAGAGACCGCTTATATAATAAGGGAACGAGTCATCAATGGTCTTATTGTTCGCAGTAGCAATATATCCTTGTTCGGGGTTAATAATAAACGGCATGTGGTCAAAAGGTACTCTACCTTGCCAATCATACTCTGCGCTGTTTCCTGGCCTAGGTATTAGGCTGGAGCCTTCTTTTCGTATTGGTATATAAACAGCGGGGCGCCACCCAATATTTCCATGCACATCTGCATATACTATGTTCTGCCCGGGAACACCGTATTTTTTAGTCGCTTCCGTAAAATCATTCCAGTTCTGCATTGTGCAAAGCCCAATAAATGCATCTATTTCATTTGTGATCCAGTTTCCTGTCCAGGCCATAGATACTACCTGATCAGATTCTTTTAAGATAGGATGAATATCACTAATTACTGGGCCATGGTGTGTTAATCGGATAACTATCGTAGTATCTTTATTATCTCTTAATGGTATTGTTTCCTCTATTAGTTTCATGTTCTGCCATGTTCCTTCATAAAGATATTGGGCTGGGTCTTCAGGGTTAACTGTCTCAATAAAAAAATCCATGTCATCTACCATGGAATTCGTAAAGCCCCATGCACAGTGTTCATTCTGCCCAATGATCGGAACAGGGATGCCGGCCAAACACACGCCACTAACGTTAAAACGACCGCCCTTTAGATGCATCTCATACCAGCGACAGGGTTGGGTAAACTCCAAATGAGGATCGTTTGCAATTAATGGCTTCCCTGAAATTGTTCTTGAGCCAGAAACCACCCAGCTGTTCGACCCTATCGAAGAAGAACCGTGCCCCAAAATATTATTTAAACTGATTTCTTGGGCTAAAATCTGATTAAGTAATTGTTTTACTGCGGGTATATTGGTCTGAGCAATTGTTGGCTTATCGCTATTATAGCTTGGATAAACCTCTGCTAATTTATCTTTCCCAAAATATTCCATTATTGCGCCATATACTATCTCGGGTTTCCAGGACGATGATAGCTCGCGGGCCATCATTCGAGAATAACCTGCCAAAACAATCGGGTCCCATTGTGGCGGTTCTATTCCTAATATTTTGAACTCAATGGGGGGGTCGCTTATGATCTCGTTTATCCGAGTATTGATTCCTTCGCAAAAATCATTAACTATTTTATATGTATCCTTATTCATGGCCTTCACTAGTTTCTTCCCTGTGCTATGTATGCCCCATGTTCGTAAATAAATATCGCTACCTACAAACTCGTTCCCCAGAGCAAGTGCGAGCTCTCCTCGCACCGCGAAAGCAACCATTGACATTTGAAACAAGCGGTCACGAGCAGCAATATATCCAGCCGAAAAAAACAGGTCTTTTTCATTCTGGGCAATAATATGGGGAACACCATAGGGGTCCGTATAAACATCCACTGGGTCTTTGAGTCCCGGTAACATCTTGTCTCCATCGTAAACAGGAAGGGGGTGGTGTAAATGAAGCACTATTAAAAAGAAAAGAAAGAATAGAAGTCCAATCACTGAGAAGATGTTTCGTTTCATTTAAATAATGTTATCTTATCGTTCTAAAAAACGAGAGAGTGTTTTTCCTTTTTTAGGTCTATTGCGATTCTGACAAAGATAGAAGCACCCAGCTCATTGGGTCAATTTTCACCTTAGACTGTTTAATGATCGGAATTATGGTTGGATTATTCGTTAACGATAGTTTTTTCATTTTTACCCCGGTATT
>DCMX01000185.1:0-2949 GCA_002321855.1 Fidelibacterota bacterium UBA1611
CAGCCAATTTAAAATTGAAGAAGATGCGTGAGGCTCATAACCCGGAGCTCGCTGGTTCAAATCCAGCCCCCGCTACTAAATAGAAACCCGTCTTATAGACTAGACGGGTTTTTTGTTTGTGATTAATTTTCCTTTTAGATTCAGCTATGAATTGGTGGAATGAACTACCCAACATACGAAAGATTTCGTTTGTAATTTGGTCGATTCTCTATGCTTTTATTCCTCTGGATGGCAAGGAATTATCTAGTGATTTCTTAAAGCATTTCCGTTATCGTGAGCTTGGCCCTACACGCCAAGGTGGCAGGGTCGTTTCATTTGCAGTCTCACAGCAAGATCCCTTTGTATATTTTGTGGGTGCAGGGCCTGGGGGTCTATGGAAAACTGTTAATAATGGCAATACTTTTGAATCTATTTTTGACAATGAAGAAACTTCCGGAATAGGACACGTGGCTATAGCTCCTTCAGATCAAAATATTGTATGGGTTGGGACTGGCGAGAGTAACCTTCGTAATAGTACTCAGTATGGCAATGGAGTATATAAATCTACTGATGGAGGAAAAACCTGGTCAAATAAAGGACTTCAAAAAACACATCATATAGGAAAGGTAATTATCCACCCGGAGAACCCCAATGTTGTTTATATTGCTGCGCAGGGACAGTATTATACAGATAATAAAGAACGGGGTGTGTATAAGACGACTAATAGCGGTAATTCTTGGAAAAAAGTATTGAGTATAAAGCATGGAAAAATCCATGTTGGTGTAACAGATTTAGTTATGGATCCTAGGGATTCAAATGTTTTATATGCTACAAGTTACCAACGGATACGCAGACCTTGGGGATTCTCTGGTGCTGGGCCAAAAAGCGGGATATATAAAACGGTAGATGGAGGAAAAAACTGGAAAAAATTATCTGGAGGTTTACCCACTGGTTTACTAGGTAAAATAGGACTAGCAATATTTCCACGAAACCCAGATATCCTCTATGCAATAATTGAGGATGCTAATTCTCCAGAAATGTCTTATGAAGAAAGATGGATTGAAATCCAAAATGGTAAACCTTCCACGAAACCTACGGTGGGCAATATTGTTTATAGAACCGATGATGCAGGGTTAATCTGGCGGCAGGCCAGTGAAGGAAATGTTGGCGGTCGACCAAATTATTATGGGCAAATCATAGTAGATCCAAACGATGATAAGGTAATATATGTTTTAAGCGAGAAAGTAGATATTTCACATGATAGTGGAAAAACATGGAAGAGGGCATTCGAATATGGAGGAGATAACCATGTATTATGGATAAATCCAAAAGATAGCAGGCATATGTTGCTTGGGTATGATTATGGGTTTGCAAGGAGTTATGATTCTGGAAAGAACTGGATTCATTTTGATAATATTTCGATGGCACAATTATATGCTATATCTATCGATATGGATTTTCCATATAATGTATATGGTGGAATGCAAGATTTTGGAACCTGGAAAGGGCCAAGTACGAAAAAAGGAAGGTTTCCTATAAGATTTGAGGATTGGGAACACGTTCGCGGAGGCGATGGATTCTACTCCCAAGTTGACCCAACAAATAACCGCTGGTTATACTGTGAATCGCAATTTGGTGAACTCGCAAGAAATGATCAAAAAACTGGTGAGAGAAAACCCATCCGCTATAGGGGTAACAAGGATCTTCGATTTAACTGGTCGGCACCAATCCTAATATCTCCACATAACCCAAAGTTGATTTATCATGGATCTAATATATTGTTAAAATCATCTAATATGGGCGAAAAATGGGAGGAGATTAGTCCTGACTTGACAAAGAATGATAGCAGTAAAAATGGTGGTAGGGAATCCCGCAGGTATTGTACAATAACAACTATTTCAGAGTCCCATATTCAGTCTGGTGTTATATGGGTTGGAACCGATGATGGTAATATACAATTGACAGTTGACGGTGGTAAGAATTGGAAATTATTAAATGGTAAAATTCCAAATAACCCTGAATACTGGGTATCCCGAATCATCGCTTCCCACCATGACGCTGGAACTGCATACATTACTTTTACAGGGCGTCATCGAACAGATTTCAAACCCTATATTTTTAAAACTAGTAATTATGGAGAGGATTGGAAATCTATTGCTGCCAATCTTCCAGATGAACCGATAAATGTCATCCGGGAAGACCATAAGAATCCAAAATTATTGTTTGTCGGAACGGACCGGACGATTCATGTTTCAATTGATGGTGGGTTGAGGTGGCATGAAATGAAAAATAACCTGCCCACAATTCCGGTACATGACCTTGTCATTCATCCAAGGGAGAATGACCTAGTAGTAGGTACTCATGGTCGTGGATTTTATATAACAGATATAACACCACTTCAAGAAATAAACAAAGATTTACTTAATCAGGATGTGCATCTATTCAAAATCATGCCAAAAGTCCAATGGATCATGCCATCCCAAAAAGCCGTGGCAGATCAAAATTTCGAAGGAGAAAACGAACCCTATGGCCCGGTAATCTATTATTACCTAAAAAAAGAAATTTCAAATACAATAGAATTATCTGTATATGATGGCCAGAATCTTATAAATGTACTGAAGGGAACGGCAAAGAAGGGAATGAACTCAATTATGTGGGGGATGACAAAACGAGGTAGGGAAAGGAATCCAGAAGAAATATCCGATTGGGATAAGGAAGTGGCAACTGGAGAAATAGAACCATTTTACGATTATTATGATACTAATGAACATTTTGGAAGTCCTGAAGAAGAAGTAGGTATAACTGGATTATCACTGCGTACCCGAGTAGCATGGGAACCAGGTATAAAGGGCAGAGAATATGAATACCAGCGTGTACAGCCAGGGACCTATAAAATTGTACTTAATGTAAATGGTAAGAAATTTGAGCAGGAAGCGATTATCATGCAGGACTATTGGTATAACCAATAAC
>DCMX01000185.1:3349-6493 GCA_002321855.1 Fidelibacterota bacterium UBA1611
AATGACCATGTATAAACCAGTGCACCAAAGAATAAATAGTATTATTCCAGTGGGGAGGAATATCCAAAGTTTTATTTTGTCATGGAACCAGGATCCATCATGAAGCTGTTCGATAAGATCAGAACGGCGGTAGGCTACTTGCAAAAGTTCTCCAGAATGCGAGTCTATTTGTAATTCCCAACGGTTTTTACTCCTGACTTTCACTATTCCCTTTCCTAACCGAACATCTAATCTATCAACGTCATCCCAAGATTGGATATTTGGCCCTTTTACCTTTATTGCTGTTGCTAAAATGTCATCAAAGGAAATAGTTGGATCATTTTCAAATTCTCCATTAGCTATAGGAGGCTGAATCCAATCGATGTCCTTTTTCAACTGGAGTAAAATACCTGTTGAAATAATTATAAATACAGGTAGGAAAACTACAAAAGCACCCCAATAATGAACCTTTCTTGTCCATTTATTCCAATTAAATATTTTATTCAAGAATTATGACTCATTTGATCTGTGGGAAAATTATGATTGCGCTATTGGTTCGAAAAGATTAATTGGTGCTGGGAAAACACTACATAGATAAAATAAATATTCAGTTGTCAAATTAATGAATAATGCGAATTCCTTGATCTGGCGGATAGGGGAACACAACACCTTTATCAGTTACTACTGCACCATCATGGAAAGCTATATACAGATGTTTTCCCTTACCCCATTTGGGTACAGGCATGTGTACCATATATTCGAAAGTAAATGTGTGTAAAAGCGGGATATTCATATTCCGGACCCAATCCGGTCCTAAAGGAGAAATCCTAGGTCCGACCAAACCACTTCTGCTTATTGCGTGACAGTCAAGATGGATCTGAGTTTTTTGTGGGTCTGCATTCTTATCATAGCGATCAATCGGATTGTAGAAATACCCAGCTTTTCCTATCTTTCGAATAAGCAATTCCAGTGTCTCTCCTGCGGTACGATCTGCCTTAATGTTTTCCTGTAAAATCTTGCGGATGACCATCGCGTGCTTCCAAATTTCTTGAATCTCAGGAGGAGCTTCTGTCTCTCCTTCCTTAAGAACATATGCGTTTCCACCTAAATCCGAATGGAAGATTCTGTTACCTGCTCCGTTAAGTATGGTAAATAAATCGCCCCCTTTCAGAACGTAAGGTTCCGGATCATCTGCATGGATTTCTCTTCCATCCGGGACCCGAAGAAAAACATTGCCATCAAGATCACTTAATTTGGTTACGCCCTTTACGACCTTGCCAAATTCTCTATCCAAATTGTCAGCAGCGATAACGCCGAACTGCTCATAAAGCTTTATTTCATCCATAACTCTTCCCGCAAGATAATCCATTATCAAATACTCTGCCGAGCGAATCTGCCTCGCATATTTTCCACCAATCGTTTCGATCAGCAGGTTGTAGTCTTTGTATGAGATGCCATCGGTAAGTGGATTTGCCTCTGAACTTGAAGCAACAGCAAGGTCGTCCATGTAATTGACACCAATACGTTTGGGATCACGTTCTGAAACGAATTTGTTAATACCCACGAATCTGATATCCATTTCTAAAGGTGTTTCTGGCTGTGATTCACGATCCATTCCCTCCTCAATGACGATATCGTAGGCATTTGGATCTTGGAGATCAGTACTGAAAGCTGCACGTTCGATCCGGCCCACTCCATAATCGGTGAAAATAAATACACCTTCACTGGCTCCCAATTCAAAGCGAAGCGGATCAGGTGTCCATGGGCGCATAATATGAATCCACATGTCAATATTATTGTCCCGCATGGCACGAGGAAGAATTTTGTCAAACTTTTCTTGACGGATTCTGTTTTGCAATTCTACTAAATCGTCAGGTATAATAGCACTTAGACCTGTGTTTTCTTGCTGCTGGACATAATTCCCTTGGTAGAATATTATTACACAAACCACTGTTAATAGGATTTTCATATATTACTCGATTAAAAAGCCTGTTGGTCCATGCTGAAATATACGGCTCGATGACAAAATTACAATGGAAGAGGCTACGTCGGGCTCACAACCCGAAGGTCGTAGGTTTGAATCCTACCCCCGCTACTCTCGAGAACCCTTATTTGTCAACGATAGGTGAAGGTTTTTCTTTTTGTAGTCCAATGTAGTTGAATGTAGCCTTTAGTGCCCAATTATGTCACGCTGGCATCACGTTGGATTCAGCTGAAATAAGACTACCAGATATAACCAGAGTACCTGGTGAATCCTTAGTTCTATTTGCTTTCCAGGCTTGACATTTATTTAAACCTGATTCTCGAAAAATTTCCAACCATTCATTATCTGATAGGAGTGTCATGTGGACATTGAGGTCTTTTGACCAGGAATAGCTTTCTTTGTTTCCAACGTAGTGATCCATACCCACCACAAGTTGCCCGCCTGGATTCATCCAATTCTGAACAATATGCCTGGTTAGTATTAAAGGGCTTTTAAAATAATAGAATACCTCCATGCTGTGAACGATATCAGCTTTATTCTTTGGAACCCAGGATAGTAGATTTTTACAGAAATATTCTCCATTCGGATCATTAGATTTAGCTTTTTCTATCATTTTTCTGGACCCATCAACACCATAGGCATTTATACATTTAGGGTTGGAACCTACCTTTTTCACCACCCATCCGTTTCCGCAGCCAGCATCTATAAAAGAAAAGGGGTTATTGTGAGATTTATAAATATAATTTAATATTTCATTTACGGCAGGTTCGTGAGCAATCGCCATTCCCTCATCTCTACCAGTCTCAGCCCATCCACTAAATAGGTCTATTGCATTAATTTTCATTGAAATAGTAGTAAATATTCCACTTGATGATTTTCATTATGTAATCAATTAATTGTTATTTATTGATCTTTTAAATTATGGAAGTATCAACCAAGTATAATTAAATAATTTATCGTTTAGATAATAATAGTTAAAGCCAAATTTAATTTATTATCTCGTAATCTAGCTTGGTATTGCTATAATATATCATTAATATATCAGGGTAACCTTAATAGATTTTGCAATACAATGAATGTAGCTGAATAGTCAACTGCTTCTGTTGAGAATGCTCGGGAAAATGGTGCGAATGGTATTATGATGTTGCCGCCTATGAGGTATTCTGCGGATAAGAGGGATA
>DCMX01000185.1:6879-7475 GCA_002321855.1 Fidelibacterota bacterium UBA1611
TTGCAGTGCTCTCATCTTTACTTTGGGGAGGGTAGGGCATATCCTAAGCCAAGATTTTGAGAAAATAAGACAACGTGAAAATAATCTCAGCTGAAGAAGTGCATGAAGCACTGAAGTACCCCGATTTCGTCAATATTTTAAAAGAAGCTTATGCCGGTTCTTATACCATGCCGCCGCGCAAGGTGTTTCTTTTGGAAGAAAGCAGCCACGATGCTTTTGCCCTGCTGCCGTCATGGAACGAAAATGTGATTGGCGTGAAATCTTTCACTTACTTTCCACATAACGAAGATCCTTATAAATCGCTGTATTCAAAGATTTTGTTGTTTGACCGCAAACACGGCGAACCGCTGGCTTTGGTGGACGGCACCTCGGTGACTTTTTTCAGAACGGCCGGTGTTTCGGCTCTGGCCTCACAATTTTTATCACGTGAAGATTCTGAGACTCTCTTGTTGCTGGGCACAGGTAATCTGGCCCGTTTCTTGATTCGAGCTCATGCTTCCGTTCGTCCTCTCAAAAAGATTTTGCTCTGGGGTCGTACCAAAGCCAATGCCGAAGCTGTGGTGGCCGATATGCAAAAAGAATTGCCCGACATCGAA
>DCMX01000185.1:7850-14214 GCA_002321855.1 Fidelibacterota bacterium UBA1611
GGCCAAGCCGACATTGTGGTGGCGGCCACCGGTTCACCTGACATCCTCGTTCAGGGTGACTGGATCAAAGAAGGCACCCACACAGATTTTATCGGAAATCACCACGCCAACAAGAGAGAGTGTGATACAGCACTGGTGGTGAAATCTAAAGTGTATCTCGACACCTATGTGAACTGTTTCAATGAAGCCGGCGAAGTGTTGGTGCCCATCGAAGAAGGGGTGTTCAAAAAAGAAGATGTCAAAGGTGAACTGGCTGAACTTTGTATGGCTAAAGTAAAAGGTCGTGAAAGCGATTCTGAAATCACTTTGTTCAAATCTGTGGGATCGGCCCTCAGTGATTTGGTGGGGGCCAACCATGCTTTCCAGTCACTCTCGAAATCACAGAAGGTCAGCTAATAAAATATAAAAGGAAATTGTCATGGCATTAAAAGTTGATTGGCACGGTGTTTACCCTGCAGTACCCACTCAGTTTCATGATGATCTGAGTCTCGACATCCCAAACACTAAAAAACATGTCCAGGACCTTCTCAATGAAGGGATCCATGGTCTGGTGATGCTCGGCACCATTGGCGAAAACTGTTCGTTGCACATGGAAGAAAAGATGGAAGTGCTCAAAGCCACCGTTGAAGTGGCCAAAGGCAAAGTGCCTATCCTCACAGGCGTGGCCGAATACACAACTCAGGGAGCCTGCGAAACAGTGGTCGCCGCCAAAGAAGTGGGCGTGGATGGCATCATGCTGTTGCCTGCTCTGGTCTACAAATCCGATGAGCGTGAGATCATGGCGCATTACCGCACCGTGGCCACATCAACTGATTTGCCCATCATGTGTTACAACAACCGTCCTGTTTATGGCGTGGACATGAGCCCCGAAAATTTCAAAGAGTTGGCGGATGTTGCAAACATCGTCTGCATCAAGGAAGCTTCGGGCGATGTGCGGATCATCACGGATCTCATCAATACTTTGGGTGATCGTTTTATTTTTTTTGCCGGTCTGGATGATTGCACACTCGAAAGTGTGCTGCTTGGTTGCGAGGGTTGGGTTTCTGGCTTAGTGGATGCCTTCCCTCGTGAAAATCGCATGCTCTGGGATTATGCCTCAACCGGCCAGTGGGAAAAGGCTCTTGAGGTCTATCGTTGGTACATGCCCATGTTGCATTTTGATTCTCACCCCAAACTGGTGCAGTACATCAAATTGACCTGTGCTGAAATGGGTTATGGTACTGAGTTGACCCGTCCTCCTCGTTTGCCATTGGTGGGTGAAGAGCGTGAACGTATCTTGAGCATCGTGCGTCAGTGTGCGGCCACGCGTCCCGGCGCTGAAGCCGAGGTCTAAATTGCCAGATGAATTAAAAAAATCAAATCCATTGAATATTTTGCGATGGGTAGATAATAATTTAACAAAAGAAAATTTATAGAAAATTTTTGATGGTTGAAAAATTAACATTAGCGCAGAAAGCATTTGAAAAACTTGAAGAAATGATTGTAAATCTTCATTTGAAACCTGGTCAAGTTTATTCAGAAAAAGAATTAACTCAGCTCCTGGGTTTTGGTAGAACACCGTTGAGAGAAGCATTGCAGAAAATGGCAAACATTGACCTTTTAGAAATAATTCCACGAAGGGGTATAAAAATTTCAGAGATTTTTTTGTATCGGCAATTGGCTATTTTAGAAACGCGAAGACCACTTGATGAATTAATTGCAAAATGTGCCACTAGAAGATCAACCGATGAACAAAAGCAAAAATTAATTGAGATGGCTGAAGAAATGGAAAAAGCTGTCAAAGAAAGTCATGTTCAAGAATACTTGCGCTTGGATCACGCTTTTGATGAATTATTAGATCAAGCAAGTAGAAATAAATTCACAATACGCGCACTTGATCCATTGCATATTCACTGCAGACGTTTTTGGGTTGCATACCAAAGATACGATAATATGGACCAAGCAGCAATTCTGCATGAAAAACTCATGCGAGCAGTGGCAACAGGGAATGAGGAAATATCAGCCAAGGCTGCAAATGGACTTGTAGATTATTTTGTAGAGTTTACTCGCAAAGCCTTAGATATTAATTAGTTACTACTTGTTTAAGAAAATATTACATATAATAATTAAAAGGCCTATTGTTAATAGCGTTTTATTCTTTGCTTTATTTCTTGTAATTCCATTCATATTTAATAAATCAGAAATAGTTGATGATTAAATGAAAAAAATAAATGCTATAATATTAGCTGTATTAATGATTATTGTATCTTGTTCGACTAACCAAAAGGTGAACGAATTATCGCGTAAAAGTGATTATAAAGACTTATTACAAGTTTTTACAGAACTTAGGAAACTACAGGATCCAGTACTAAATAATGGAGTACCTGATTATACACCTAAGGCAATGGCCAATCAAAAAAAATCTCTGGAAGCATTACTAACTAATATGCAAATGATTGATACTACAGATTGGAGTATACATGATAGAGTTGACTTTCACTTGGTTCTGGCAGAAATGAAAGCCTTGAATTTTCATCATCGTGTGTATAGACCTTGGGCAAAAGATCCTGGTTTCTATTCATTCAGATCTGGAGATGCAGGGGCATCAATGAATGTTGAAAGTTTTATGAGCCCTCTTTTTGATTCCGAAACTCCTTTAACAAATGATAAAAAAAATAAGATCATAAAGTTTTTTGAAATTGTACCAGAAATTTTTGAACAGGCGAGAACTAACCTTACTGATGGATGTAGCGATTTTGCTGATCTTGCCATAAGAAATGGAGAACATGAAGCAAGAATGTTTGAAAATTTTACTGAAAAATTTAGAGATGTACATCCAGAATTAGCGGCTGGTTCAATACGCGTTGCAAATGAAATTAGACTATTTGGGAAATGGTTATCTGAAAACATGCATACAATGACTTCACCCGCTGGATCTGGTAAGGAAAATTATAGTTGGTGGATGAAAAATGTACAGTTCTCTCCTTGGGGCTGGAAAGAAAGCAATGAAATTATACAAAGAGAATACGATCGTATTATTACTTTTCTAAAGTTGGAAGAACACAGAAACCAAAAACTACCTCCGCTAAAAGTAGCTATGAATAGAAAGGAATATGAAACGAGTATTCATTATGCACTGCACCATGTTGTTGATTTTCTGCGTGATGGTAACATGATGACCATTGATGATTGGGTAAACCCAGCAGATTATACGGGTTTTGATGATCTCGTTCAATTAGAAGAACGTCTTACTGATGATGATGATTCAAATGAAGAATTTTTACCAGAAAATTCTAGTATAGATACTAAAGTACGTCAGCGGGAAATATTACCTGGCGAAACTCATGAATATATTGGGCATATGCTAGATTACCAAAGGCAGGATCGTCTTGATTTAAGTCCGATTCGCAAAGCTGAACGGCGTTTTAATATGGGATCTATGCGTACTGAAGGTTGGGCAGTAGCTCTTGAAGAGCTATTAATGCAAGCTGGCGTACTTGATGAACGCCCACAAAAAGGCAGGGAAATGGAATACCTAATGAATGCATCGCACATGAGTCTTGCCATACCAGATATGAAAATGCATGCTAATGAAATCAATCTAACTGAAGCTAGACAACTTTGTGCAGAAATTATGCCGCGCGGCTGGTCACAAGAAAATGAAGATATGGTTTGGTTTGAGATGCAATCGAATATTCGTAATCCAGGCGGATTTCACAGCAATGTAGTCACAGGAAAAGCTTATTTTATAAAGTTATTTAGGGAAAGAGCAGTGCAATTGGGCGATAGTTTTGTAATTAAAGATTTTATTGATGAATTCCTATCATTTGGAATCATACCTATGCCTCTTATCAGATGGGAAATGACTGGTAATGATGATGAAATAAAAATGCTTCAGAACTAATAAGTACATGAAAATAATAGTAAAGAACATTATTTATTTATTGTTTTATGGATTAATTATATCATGCAATTCAGATAATAATATTCCATCAGTAAAGAATAAATATCAAGACTTGGTGAAGATTTTTCAAGATTTCAGGGCTATTCAAAAACCCTCTATAACTGATGGAGTACCTGATTATTCACCAAAAGCAATGGCTCATCAAAAAGCATCTTTAGATAATCTTCAAGCCCAACTGGGGCTTATAGATACAGCAGGGTGGTCAGTTTCCGATAGAGTGGAATACCATTTGGTTAAAGCAGAAATGCATGGACTCGAATTTTATCACATGGTGCTTAAACCTTGGTCAAGGGATCCAGGTTTTTACCTTCAGACTCAAGATGGTGCCGGCCCAACTCGTGCGGCATACTTTTATATTAACGAGTTTCCTATAAAAGATGAAGAATTAACTGAAGCAAGGATCAAATTAATTGCTTTACCTGAAGTGTTATCTCAAGCAAAGAAAAATTTAACCGATGGTGCAGGTGACCTTGCTTACTCCGCTTTGCATTATTTGCACTATGAAATCATACTTTATGAAAGAATTTATAAAAAGATTAAGGAGCATCACCCTGAATTAGAGTCTATAGCCGCAAAAGCTTTAGAGGCAGTTAAGGAATATGATTCCTGGCTGAAGGAAAACAAAAGTAAAATGACCGCTCAAGCTGGCGTAGGAAAAGATAATTATAATTGGTGGATGAAGAATGTACAGTTGATTCCCTATACTTGGGACGAATTGTATGATATTATTATGCGTGAAGATGATCGGCTTTTAACTACGGTTGCTATGGAAAGAAATCGGAATAGAGATTTACCTGAACTAAAGCCCGTTTCTTCCAGGGATGAGCATGCTCAACAGAAAATAGAAGCATTGAGGCATGTAATGGAATTCACAGAAGTTGAAAGTCTTTTTACAATTCCTGAATGGATAGGATTTGAAGAATATCTTGGTGGTGCTAATGCGCTTGCTACAGGTTGGAACGATGCCTTTGCAAATAGTTACGTTGGTTCAGGTGAAACATCTGAATGGCCAGGCATTAGAGATTTTTTCCATCAAACTGCGGACAGAGAACCATTGCCCGAGCAGACACATGAATTTATAGGGCATCACTTAGATCATGGATACAATAGACGTGATACGAGGGTAATTCTTGGTGCGGAACGGCAATATGCAATTGAAATGATTAGATTGGAAGGGTGGGCTTTTTGGCTAGAAGAAATGATGATGCATGCTGGATATCTTGATGGTAAATCAGCGCGCAGCCGTGAGATTGTATATTGGCAAGCGGCATTTCGCACCTGTCGCGCTGTTGCTGATTTAAAAATGCACAGCAATGAATTTTCTTTACAAGATGCAATTGATTATGTGGCTGAATGTGCGCCAAATGGTTGGAATATACCTAATGGTCCTCACGCATGGTACGAGATGCAGACTAATCTTAGATATGTTGGCTGGCATATGGGTATGGTGATAGGAAAATTGGCTATGAACCAACTTATTGCGGAACGGATCCGTCAGCAGGGTAATGATTTTACATATAAAGGATTTTTTGAAGAATATTTTGCAGCCGGAATTATTCCAATGGCGCTTATTCAGTGGCAATTAACTGGTAATGATAATGAAATAAAAAGCCTTGGTAGTTAATCAATAATTAATAAAAAGCTAAATTATAAGTATCTAAAATAATTGGCCCTTAAACATTAACAAATTATGAATTTTAATAATAATATGAATATTAGGGGTATTTTTAATCTAATAATCATTTTTATAGTTTTATTAACTAATGAAAAAATATACTCCCAACGTTCTAAACAGAACTATGAAATTCTCCGATTAATACGCCAAGAAAAATTTAATCATATTTTGCCAGGTGCAATGAGGGATAGCGGTGTTGACATGTGGATTCATGTCGTACAAGGCGGTATCCGAGATCCACTAGCTCTAGATCTAGGTGGGCAAATATCATTTGGTGTAAATGATACAGTAGGTTATTATATATTCACCGATCGTGGAGATGAAAGGATTGAAAGAGTTATTTTAGGTGGATATGGAGATGACAGTATTTATGATTATTTTGGTTCTGAAAAAGAATTATACCAATTTGTAAAAGAACGTGATCCTAAAGTAATTGCAGTTAACATGTCACTTGCTTTGCCGATAGCAAATGGTTTATCACACACGGCATACCTCAGGATGACGAAGGCCCTAGGTAAGAAATATACAAGTAGGATTATTTCAGCTGAAGATGTAATTACTGATTTTCGTGTGCGGCGTGTGCAACAAGAAATTACAGTATTTGCTAATACATGTGAAATGCAAAGACAGATTATGGAAGCAGCATTACATAATATTAAGCCTGGAATCACCACTCGCGCAGAAATTGGCTGGTGGGCAAGTGACAAATTAACCGCTAAAGGGTATCCTCCATCATTTGAAGCAGA
>DCMX01000241.1 GCA_002321855.1 Fidelibacterota bacterium UBA1611
TGATCTTCCGACAACGGCTCGTGTTCACTCATTTGCAACTTCCTTTACTACATCTTCCCGCAATGGATCAGCCTAACGCTTCAAGCAGCAACTCCGATATATCCCTGACCTGCACATGGGAATCGCTCGCAACCAGACCATCAGACATCATTGTAAGGCAAAAGGGGCAGGAAACTGCAAGCGTTTCGGCAATGCTCTGAACAACTTCCTCAACACGCCCGGCACCTGTCCGTTGTTCGACCGCGTCGTCAAACCACGTCTGCCGCATGAACAGAAAGGGCAGTATTAGCTGATGTGGAGATGACATGCTCTATAAATGTTTGCTGCCCAAACCCAAACGTGGCGATATGCAATTTGTATATATATTTCATAATTAGACTCCTATTATCTAAAAGTTCGGATATAATTTTTTCATTTCTTATTCCTTGAGATACCCAAATCTATCCATCATCCCACAAACAAAAAACCCCGCTACTTTGCGGAGGTTTCAGACAGACTAATGGTTAAGCTGTAAGGTTAGAATAATTCTGAATTATTTCTTTTGCTTTTAGAACCTTTCTTTCTAAACCATAATCCGAATTTCCAAACAGCATCAGATCTCTACTTCCATCCCGTCATATGCCAGTTCCACAGGTCCATTATAGAACTTACTGACAGTACTGAGAATATTTGTGTCAAGGACAGGTGGGTAAAAGTGCGTCAGGATGAGCCGTTTACAGTTTGCTGCTGCTGCCAAACGGCCGCATTTTGATGGTGTCATATGTCCTTCAATCTCCATACTGTCGGGAAGTGCACACTCAAGTAACAGCACATCCACGTCTCGTGCGCTTTCGATCAACTCCTGGCAATAGTCGGTATCGCCTGAGTAGAGCAATTCACTGCCACCTGTCTTGAATCGGAAAGTAACGCTGTGATCGAGGTGTTCGGTATGATTACACTCTATCGTCAAGTTACCCAGTTTGACGGTATCACGGAATACCTCTTGAATAGTGACTTTAAGTCCTTCGGGCAGAACCCACTGCTCGTAGATTTCCATGAGTTTATCGTAGTAGCTGTGAAATCCCCGTGGTGCAATGATTCGCAGTGTCCGTGGCATTTCCACTGTGAAATCGTGTCTGTAAGAAAAAAGGAGCGGAATGAGGTCAAAGGTGTGGTCGGGATGCATATGTGTGTAGCAAATGGTATCGATCTCGCGGTGATTCACACCGAAATCAGCCATTCTCCGGAGCGTCCCAGATCCTCCATCCAACAGGATCTTGTGTTCGTCCATCTTTATGAAATAGCCGCTGTTTCCCCGTTTCGGAACGGGAATCAGAGTACCGGAGCCGAGGATGGTGAGATGCATCAGTAACCGCGATCCGTCTCCACTGCGTTACGCCGGACAAATGGGCGGGACTTGATGCGCTTAATCATTTCCAAATCTACCCATCATCCAACAAACAAAAAACCCCGCTACTGGGCAAATATCCACCCATCGGGTTATGAGCCTCACTCAGCTTCTTCTATTTTAAGTTAACTTAATGGCGAATTGATGTCGGTCTATCATCTTAAAACACTCAAATTTGTTTCAGTGGTTACAAATAATAAAATACTCTAATTTATCTTACGGAGTTGTTCGTAGATGAGAAAAATATTAATATGAAAGAATATATAAAAAAAGTTCCACTTACTTTTCTACTGATGTTTATCATAGTGACCCTACCAACAATATTATTTGCAGGGTCATCGAGTGGTGCACAAAAAGAGATTTCGTGGTTTTTACTGGTGACCAGTTTATTTGGTGGCTTGGGCATGTTTCTTTATGGCATGGAAATGATGAGTGATGGCATGAAGATGACCGCTGGGAACCAAATGCGCTCTATTCTTGAAAAACTTACATCAAACCGTTTTTTCGCTGTAGGCGTAGGCGCGTTTGTGACTATGGTGATTCAGAGTAGTAGCGCAACAACCGTAATGTTGGTTAGCTTTGTAAACTCTGGTTTGCTCAGTTTTGCCCAAGGCTTGGGAGTGATTCTTGGTTCAAATATAGGCAGCACTGTCACAGCTCAGATCGTAGCTTTTAAAGTGACAGACTATGCTTTAGCCTTGATAGCAGCAGGAGCATTGATGTCTTTATTCTCTAAAAAAGATTCTACCAGAAACATTGGATTCGTCATACTTGGTTTTGGGCTTCTTTTTTACGGTATGAAGGTTATGTCTGATACAATGAAACCACTTAGATCAAACCCGACGTTTAATACCATTTTGACAAGTTTTGAAAATCCATTCATGGGTATTTTGGCTGGAGCTATTTTTACTGCTTTAATTCAGAGTAGCAGCGCAACGACAGGAATCGTCATTACCCTGGCCAGTGGCGGATCAATTACACTTGAAGCAGGTATCCCATTGATTCTTGGAGCCAATATAGGTACCTGTGTTACGGCCCTACTTGCTGGGTTGAACGCATCGAGGGAAGCAAAACGTGTGGCTATTGCACATGTGACATTTAATCTCATAGGAGTAGCTCTATTCTGTTTTTGGATACCTACGTTTGCAGAAATGGTGGCACAAACATCAGACAACGTTCCTCGACAAATAGCAAATGCACATACTATTTTTAATATTCTTGCAACTGTTGTATTTATTCCATTCACTACCCACATTGCCAGTATGATCATTCGCTTTTTTCCAGACCAGGAAAAAACCAGGAATATTGAAAAGCCTGCTGTTCTCAATCTAGATGAAAAGGTTCTGGAACATCCCCCAGTTGCCATTAGTAATGCCCAGGCCGAGATAAGAGGAGTTGTGGGACTTACTGAACGTGTGCTTGGCTCATTGGTTTCTCCATTTGTTTCAGATGAGTTACAAGCAGATATAGAAGATCCAGATCAGGATTTTGATAAAGGTATGCAGGTCCGCTTGGATAAAATTGAATTTTTAAATCAAGCTATATTATCATATTTAGTGAAAATCAGTAAACAAGACCTGGATGATGCCCAATCCCGGGAAGTATTTTCTCTTGTGTCAGTAGTAAATTATCTCAATTTAATCAAGAATGCAGTTAGCTTACGGTTTAGTATACTCCTGGGTAAAAAAGATAGTCTTGATTCAGGATTTACGGAAATAGGACAGAATGAACTAATTGAGTATCATAACAAAATGTTAAAACAAATTAAAAGATTAGGGCAGTTCTTCGAAAAATATGATCGTAAAAAAATCGAAAAGATCATGAAAAAAGGAGAGAAATATAAAAACTTGGAAGAAAAATATAGAATCGAACACATTAAACGTATTAGTGTAGAAGAATCTGAATCCAAACCAAGAACTCAATTACAACTCGAACTAATGGACCTATTGAAAGAGATTAGCATATTCATTGATCTAATTGCATCAAATCTTCTTGAACTTGAGACAATATAAAGAAATTAAATAATAAGATCCAA
>DCMX01000068.1:0-810 GCA_002321855.1 Fidelibacterota bacterium UBA1611
TTTTAAATCCTATTCATCAGAGATAGCTGTTGCAGGTCAACCGGTTGAATTAAATGTTGAACTTGAGTCTACCATCCTTGAATTCGGTGAAATTTCTGTTGAAGGATTATTTACCACTCGCCTTGGATATGAATCGGTAGATGTATTGTCCGGTGAAAAGATTAAATCTATGGAAAAAGAATCGGTCTCAGATGTTTTACGGATGTTGCCAAGTGTGGACGTCCAATTTGCCCATCCTAATGGTCGTAACGCAAATTTATCAATCCGTGGCTCATCAGATTATAAACCCGGTGGTTACAATAATCGGGTGCTCATCCTCCTGGATGGCTTTCCTATCCAAATTCCGAATAGTGGGGCTCCGGATTGGAATTCATTACCACTTGAAAGCATTCAACGAATCGAAGTGGATAACAGCCCGGCCTCGGCTCAATATGGACATAATTCCATGGGCGGTGTCATTAACCTGATTACAGATTATAAAGGTAAAGATCAGTCCACAAAGATAAAACTGGGCGGCGGCACATTTACTACGGCTCAAACATCTTTAACTCATCATGTTCAAAAAGGGAATTGGACGTTGGGTGTGAATGGTATGGCGAGAACATCCGAAGGGCATCGTTTCAATGCAGATGATCAAACTAACCGAATCCGCTCTTATTTAAAATATGCTGATCAAAAAGGGCGGACCTATCGCTTGAGCCATATTCTATCTTATTCGGATATTGGCCATCCAGGATTTGCGAGTACACCATCCAATCGTCGTTCGGAAAGGACATCTCATTATCTCCAGGGACATGGTTTTTATCCTAT
>DCMX01000068.1:1134-2677 GCA_002321855.1 Fidelibacterota bacterium UBA1611
TTATCCTATTGGTGCAGGCGTTTCTATGTCTCATTCACTTTTCCTGAATAAGTTTGACACTCGCTATTATGATAAAGATGGGGCTCTTGATGAAAAGGCAGTGGGTGAACGATTGTATGATGACATAACCGTGGGGTTCCGGTCTGAAATGCTTATAACTAGATGGGAACGGTGGATCATTATGACAGGATCTGATTTTGATTTTAGCCGTTCGAAAGTCACGGTTTTTAATCCGATCTATGAGTCGCCAAGCCAGTTCTCATTCGGTTCATTTATTCAGTCAAAATATTTTATCGGCAACGGCTGGAGCATGGGTTCAGGACTTCGATATGATATTCGGAAGGTAGACCCCAGCAACAATTTTAAAAAGCGTGAATACGCAAACTGGTCACCGAAAATAAATCTCATGTACACCATGAAAGGGAAGCGTGCCTTCACATTGGCTTACAGTGAAGGATTTCGTGCGCCGTCTTTGTCGGAATTATACCTGAAGCATACAAGTAGTTATGGACTCACCCAGCAGGGAAATCCAAATGTTCTACCGGAACGGGTTCGTGCTATGGAAATCTCCTATGAACACCCCCATTCAGAATCCTGGTTTTGGAGCATTGCCACATTTGTGAATAAATATGAAAACATGATCGATTTTGTTTACAGCTTGCCCATCAAGGCTGTGAACCGGGAAGGCATCACTGGCAAAGGTTTAGAATACCAGTTCAACTGGACACCGATAGAATCTTTTTCATTTTCCGGTCACTATGAATATTTGGATATGAAAGACCGGGGAGGTGATCCCATCCTGTATCGATCCAAGCATAAAGGACAAGTCTCTATGTCTCTAAAATCCAATTTGGCAGACATTCGCTTTTCAACCCGCATCTGGAGCGACCAACAATACGACGATTTCTTGAGCCATGATTATGTGGTGGAGGGAGACAAGATCATTTTCCCCGTAGAGACGCTGCCTGCCCAAGCCATCCCTGAAATAATTTTAAGTAAACAAATCAAATCTTACAAAGTATCTTTTAAAATTTCGAATCTTCTCGATGCAGAATACGCGTTGATTCAAGACTACCCCATGCCTGGACGAACTTGGCATGTCACTTTAACAAAAATCTTATAATCAAAAAGGAACACCAATGAAATTCATGAAAAATCTCCTCAATTTGTTACTTACTTTTGTGATGTTCATCACAATGGCATGTGAAGATGAAAAAGCTGAAACACTCCCAGAAAGTGCAACTATTTCCGGAACAATTACCTTCTCTGGTGATTGGCCAAGCACAGGAACCGTTTATCTTTCCATCCAAAACACGTGGTATCCTGTTGATGCGCCTTATGCTACAACGACCATTTCAGAATCTGATGTAACCGCTAATGCTTATGTTTATTCCTTCACTGAAGTGGCATTTGGTACCTACCCTGCTATTTCAGTTTCCTGGGAAGATCCAGAGGATACAAATCCGGCAACCAACCAGCACATTATAGGTGTTTACGGTGGAACGGCAGCTGCTTATTTTGCGGATGCGGACAGCATTACTGT
>DCMX01000167.1 GCA_002321855.1 Fidelibacterota bacterium UBA1611
TTCGAATCCCTCCCCCTCCGCAACTGTTAAGAATAATATTAACTAAGGAGTAAAGAATGAAGAAGTTATTAAGCATAACCATGATACTAATATTTTTCATTAGTTGTGAAAATGCCCAAAAATCAAATGGATTTATTAAGGGCGCCGAAGGATCATCTTGGCAAATGGGTACTCAAGCTTCCGTAGATCTAGTTGTTGAATTAGATAAATATTGGGGAGTTGATTACGATAAAATGAGAACATTTTTTGCAGATACAGTTAAAGCCAGATTTGAAGATGGTAAATACTATGAAAATGTAGATGGATTTATTGGTCATGTAAAAGAAACGATGGACAATCCAGGAACACAAAACTGGGGAATGGGAGGAGCATTTTCAATAGATCTTGATCCTACAAAAGGAGGGGATTGGGTCAATGCATGGTTTATGGTAGATGCAACTGATTCCAAACCTAAAAGACGGATAAATGAATGGTATTATGTTAAAAATGGAAAAATTCATCAATTTTCACAAGACAAACAAGACAGACTAGATTAAAATAATAAAATAGATTTATGGGATTCGAATCGGGGGTTCGAATCCCTCGCTCTCTCCGCTAACCTTAAATTTTATGAATAAAAATTCAATTATTACAATTATCATTCTATCCAGCTTTGTCTTATCGCAAAAAGCTGATTTGGTGCTAAAAAATGGTTTTATATGGACAGTTGATAAGAATAATTCAATCCATGAAGCTTTGGCTATTTCTGGCGATACAATTATTTATGTTGGATCAAATACAGTAACCGATCGGTACATTGATTCGCAGACGAAGGTTTTAGACTTAAATGGAGCAATGGTCGCACCTGGTTTTTATGATAATCACGTTCATTTTGAAAGCACTGGAAGATTATTATACGGCTTAAATCTTTTAGATGTTTCTACAGAAAAAGAATTCATTGAGCGCATTAGATCTGTTAATGATCGCTATGCAAAGGACACTTGGATAACAGGAGGAGATTGGTCAGCTTACGAAACGTGGCTTGAAGGTGACATATCTAACTACAAAAAACCAAAAGATAAAAATGATCCATATGGCAATTATTTTCTGCCAAATAAAATAATGATAGATAAGTTCACTCGTAATCGACCTGTTTTGGTTAGGAGGTTTGACAGAAAAGTATATCTTGCAAACAATGCTGCACTTGAAAAGGCAAAAATAAGAAAAGGTGTTCCTGACCCTGAGGGAATAGTTGTTCAGAGAAATAGCTTTGGCGAGCCAACAGGTATTTTATTTAATCCAATCTCAAATAACGTTGAATCAACTGTCTTAATTAAAGATAGTATTAAAGAATATTTTTCAAAAATCATTCCAAAAATATCTCTTGAACAGAGAACTGCTGAAACTCTGGAAGCATGGAAAAAGATGGCTAGTGTAGGGGTTACAAGTTATTGCGACATTACATCGGACATATCTTACATAGATATCTATAAAAATTTGAGAGATAATGGAAAAATGACTGCAAGAGTACGCTATCGTCCATCATTGGACAAATGGAAATCGGTAAAAGAAATTGGATCTAAAGTAGGGTATAACAATAAGTGGATACGATATGGTGCTACAAAAGCTTGGATTGATGGAATAATGGGAAATAGTTCAGCAAGATTCTACGAGCCATATTCAAACGATCCATCCAGTAAAGGAATCTGGAGGGATATCATGTTTCCATTTGAAAGAAGTCCATTTAATGCAGAAGACATGCAAAGCAACCTAGAAAGGTTGGCAATCAACGCTGATGCGAATGACATACAGCTTACTGTACATGCAATTGGCGATGCGGCGAATGGATATCTACTTAAAATGCTGGAAAATATAATTAATGTAAATGGTATAAAAGATAGAAGATTTAGGCTTGTTCATGCGCAGGTAATGTCTGATGATGACATTAAACGTGCCGGAGAGCTTCAAATTGTTGCTGAAGTTCAACCTTTCCACGTTGCTGATGACATGCGATGGATGGAAGAGAGGATTGGAAAAAATAGATCAGAGGGAGCATATGCATTTCGAAGATTATGGGATGCGGGTGCAGTTATAAGTTTTGGGTCTGATTCTCCAGGAACTAATGCATCACGATATTATCTTAACCCAATGTTAGGTATCTATTCTGCGGTGAGCAGAAAAACATTATCTGGAGCTCCTGAAACTGGCTGGTTTGCTAGTGAGAGACTTACTGTTGAGGAGGCGATTAGAGCATATACTTTTAATACAGCATATGCAAGTTTTGAAGATCACATAAAAGGATCTTTAGAAGTTGGAAAGCTCGCTGATTTAGTAGTTTTATCTGATAATCTACTTCAGATATCACCTGACAAGATCAAAGATGTATATGTAAAATCTACTATCGTTGGTGGCAAGGTAGTTTATCAAGCTAAATGAGCAGCTTTCCTAAATACGTCAGAGTGCGACAAGTTAGTTTGAAAATTAAAAAATTCACCGAGGAGAGATTTTTTGTGAATAAAAAA
>DCMX01000047.1:0-3177 GCA_002321855.1 Fidelibacterota bacterium UBA1611
TTTTCAGTATTTTTTGAAAACGTTGGTTATCTTTTAATGGCAAAAGCGCAGGATGTCTGAAGAAGGTATAATAATTTGCGTTAGCGAATTCAGAACAATTTTCTATTATATTCAACGCTTCTTCTGTCTCTCCAGACTCTAACAGCAGGATAATTTTTGTATAAAAATAATATTCATAATTATTCGGTCTTGATTTAAGGATGAACTCATCATCATTGAATTCTCCCAGGACATTACTATTACCATTGCAGTAAAATTCAACATATGCAAAATATATTTTTTCTGCAATTCTGTCTCTTTCCTTATTTTCAAATTCTAACCATATATTTTTAAAATTTAGATCGTCTATCTCATCACATTTTTGTGATTTTCCCATAGCATAGAGCAAATCATACCAGACTATCCAATATTGAAACTGTTTTGGATTTAGTGAACGTGCTATCGTTTTTTTAAAATAAGGGATAGATGCTTCAATATTTTGGCTATAAAAATTATACCACCCTTCCAAAGCATAATCAGAATCCCAATCTAAACCCATCTGTTTCAGTTTACTTAAATATATATTGGATTTTTCCAAGTTACTTCTCAACAAATAGTGGAAAGACAACCCCCACAAGGTTGCATAATTTTCTGGATCTAGATCATAAGCTTTAAGCCATGATTTTTCAGCACGCTCCCACTCATGCCTGTTCTCCAATAGCTCAGTAAAAATAAATCGATGATTCCCATTCACATAGTTTGGCTCTAATTGAAATGCTTTGTTTAAATAGTAGTAGGCGCTGTCATTATCCTTTAGCCTTTGAAGATAAAATATACCAGCAGATGCATTAATTGATGGTGATAGAGGGTCTAGTTTTAATGCCTTTTTATGCATGGCCCTTGCTTTAAGGTTATCGTTTAATCTCCATGCAAGCAAACCACCATACCAATCATAGGACGTGGAGTGATCCGGACTGAGTTCTATAGCATTATTAAATAATCTTTCGGCTTCTGGATAATCTTTGTCAAGTACATGTTTTATTCTGGCAACGACAGCCAAAGCTTCTCCAAGTTCTGGTTCAATCTCAAGAGCCTTTTGCGAATATGATTTTGCATGAGAATAATTTTTAATATCATCTGATTTATAATATTTAAAATGGTTCACTTCTTCCATTGCAATGTAACAATCAGCAATACCAGAATTAGCAAGTGCGTATTCTGGATCGATGGCAATTGCATCTTTGAAGAGTTGAATTGCCATGTGTAGTGATTTCTCAGACATCTTATTCATTTCATAACGAGCCTGCATATAAAGTTCTAATGCTTTCGGCTTATTTGTGATACCACGACGCTTGGTCACAGTTGCACCGATCAACTTTATTTTCATCTGCTGTGCTATTGCTTCAGATATTTCTGTCTGTACCTGGAAAATATCATCCAGGGACCGGTCATATGTTTGTGACCATAAATGGGTATCATCTTTGGAGCGAATCAGCTGAGCTGTAATTCTAACCTTGTTTCCGGCTTTTCTAACACTTCCTTCTAGTACATGAGACACATCCAACTCACGTCCAATTTTTGCAATACCAACATCAGTTCTTTCTTTATAGGTAAAAACTGATGTACGTGATATCACTCTCAATTCTTTTATCTGTGCCAGGGAATTCAATATTTCTTCAGTAATCCCATCGCTGAAATATTCATTATCTTTATCTGCACTCATATTTTCAAAAGGAAGTACTGCTATTGAATTACCATCCACATCTGAAGATGCTTTTATATACATGAAGATTAGAGCAGCAACGGCAATAACGCATACTATTGATCCTATCACCAATACAGGCATGGATGATTTTTTCGATGAGGATTTAGTTTTCGGTTCGGACGTTGGTTGGGATGCCCTTTTTTCCCATGGGAGTAGAATATGATATAGCCTGATGTTTTGCTGGATATTTTTAAGATTTACATCCTTTAGTTCTTCAAAAGAAAAATCTACTTTATTGAAAACCTGATCATAGATCTGTCCAGAAATACAAATACCTCCGGATTTTGCCTTTGGTTCTATCCGAGATGCTATATTAACGCCATCCCCTATGATATCGTCCCCATCCTGCATAATATCACCAAGATGAATACCAATTCTTAGTTGTATTTGTTTTTCTTTGTTTTGAAGATTGTTATAGGAAAAAAAACGTGATTGTATTTCAGCAGCACATTTCACTGCTCGAATAGAGCTTGAAAATTCTATAAGGAAAGCATCACCAATCGTTTTGATCTCGTTACCGCCATGTTCAGGCAGGATTTCTCTTATAATTTTCCTATGTCGTTCAAGAAGCTCAACAGCTAATCCTTCATTCTCCTGACTGAGTTCACTGTAACCTACCAGGTCCGTGAACATAATTGCTGCCAGATGTGATTCTTTTTCCATGCTTATTACTACTTAGGTCCTTCGTTCCACCACCATAAAGGCTCTAGAATGGTCTTATTTGGCCAGATCTCATCCATGGTATCGGACTGGTATAGAACACCATTTTTTACAACGTATTCAATGGAATTTGTATTTCTTATACTCTCTAATGGATCTTTATTTAAGATGACCAGATCAGCCAGTTTACCAGCTTCTATAGATCCTATGTCATCACTCACACCAATTATTTTTGCGCCTTCAATTGTTGCTGCTTGAAGGGCTTCCAATTCTGTCAATCCGCCGCTATGAAGAGCCCACAATTCCCAATGATATCCCAATCCTTGAAACTGACCATGAGAACCAACGCCAACACGGCCGCCAGCACGAATTATCTTTGCTGCACCAGCTGCTATTTTTGGAAACACATACTCATCTTCACGAAACCAGGGTTGGCGCCGAGTTAATTTTTGAATAACATTGTCAGGAATAAATCGCTGGACTTTTGGATCATCATGCACTTCTTCTGTTGTATAGAAATATTTTTCTGCCCAAGGACCACCATAACTAACAAGCATCGTTGGAGTATAGGCAATCCTGGACTGAGCATATAACTCTACGACATCCTTATATATTGGCATGATTGGAAGATTATGCTCATTTCCATAAAATCCATCGAGTGCATGCGTCATATCTAATCGCATTTCCAGACCACCTTCTGTAGTGGGCATCATACCTAATTCATAGGCAGCTTGCACAACATAATGTCTCTGTTTTCTATTTCCTACACTGTA